>NZ_DJDN01000052.1:2927-12024 GCF_002431095.1 Pantoea sp. UBA5923
TTCATACTGGTAGCCCTGCACGCTGTTTGGCGAGACTTCAACCTGGCCGATTTTCGGCACATCCAGCTTGTCGCCCACGTTTAGCCCGCCCTTTTTCAGCAGCTGTTCGGCGACATAAACTGAAATCTTGCCCTGCGCGACCACGTCCCACAGGCCGAACTGTTTCACTGTCCCGCGCTCGACATAGGGTCGCATGACGTTTGGTGTGCTAAAGCCGACGATGGCGATATCCTTGCGTCCGAGGTTTTCCGCCGCCTGCGCCGCCGCTGGCAAAGCATTAGCGTCTGGCGCGATGATGGCGTCGAGGTCATTCCACGACTTCATAATGCCCTCGGCGGTTTGCAGCGACCTGGTGGCGTCGTTATAGCCGTACTGCGTGGTGACGATTTCCCAGCCTGGATGCGCTTTGGCGATGCTGGCTTTTGCCTCTTTCACCCACTGGTTCTGGTCAGTTACCGTGGGGCTGGAGTAAAAAAAAGCCACTTTGGCTTTCTCTTTAGTGACCTGGCTGGCAGTCATATCCACCAGCATGGAACCCAGCTGCTGCGGCGTACCCTGATTGATGTAAATCGAGCGGCAGTCGGGCCTGGTGTCCGAGTCCCAGGTCAGGACTTTCACCCCACGCTGCATGGCGCGTTTCAAGGCCGGGCACAGGCCGTCTGGGGAGACTGCCGCCACGACAATGGCGCCATAACCCTGATTAACGAAGTTGTTAATCATCTGCACCTGCCCCGACACGCTTGGCTCCGTCGGGCCGTCGTAGGTCACATCGACACCCAGCTCTTTTCCCGCCGCCATTGCCCCATTGCCGCCGCTGGTGAAGTAACCGACCCCTACCAGTTTCGGGATAAAGGCTATGCGATCGGCCGCCTGTACACTGGCACAAACCAAAGCTAATGCACTGACAGCGAACAGGGTTTTCCACGCGGTTATTTTCATCATTCACTCCACATTATTTCGAGGTCAGAGAAGCAGAAGGCGCAGACCAGCGGCGGTAATAGCGCTGGAAAACACTGCGAAGCAGGCCACGGTTGAGGCTGGCTGAGCGGCCAATCACTACCAGAATCAGCAGCGCGCCGGAGAATGCGCTGGAAACCTGACTGGAAATGCCGATCATTTGCAGCCCTTGTTGCAAATAGCCAATCAGCAAGGTCGCCAGCGCCGTGCCGAGCACCGAGCCAGAACCGCCATAAATATTCGCGCCGCCAAGCACCACCGCGGTGATGGCAGGCATGAGTAAGGAGACGCCAAGATCCGAACGCGCCGAGCCGAAGTAGGATGTCATGACTATTGCCGCCGCTGCCGAGGCCAGCCCGGTCATGCCATAAAGCACGAATAAGGTGCGGCTGACTGGCAGAGCGCCATAGCGCGCCACGCGGGCATTTTGCCCAATCAGAAACACATTGCGGCCGGTACGCGTGCGGTGCATCAAGCCCCAGAAGAACAGCGTCGCTAAAAGAAAAATCAGCAGCGGCATTGGCAGGCCCAGCAGCACCTGGTTAGCGAAGTCAGTAAAGGCCGCCGGGAAGCCGCCGATCCCTTCAAAGCCTGTCGCGCCTGCCAGTCCGGAGAGGAGCAGCGCGCTGCCGCCGAACAGGTATAACGTGCCGAGGGTGATCACCAGCGGATTAACGCCGGTATAGAGGATCAGCGTGGCATTGAGCAGGCCACAGGCAGTGCCAAGCGCCAGCGTCAGACCAATCGCCAGCGGCAGAGGCACGCCCGCTTGGCACAGCACGCCGAGCGCAATGGCGCACAGGCCGATGGTTGAACCGAATGAAATATCGATGCCGCCGCTAACAATCACCATTGTCAGCGGCAGCGCCACAATACCTATGGTGATAAAATCGCTGGTGCTGTACAGCAGCGTGTTAACGTCCAGCATGCGCGGGTTGGTAAGGCCGAACAGTAAAATCTCCACCACCAGCAGGGCCAGCAATGTCCCCTCCCAGCCGTAACGCTTCAGATTGTTCATCACAGCACCCCGCTTTTATTGGTGTTCATACGTCGGGAAGTGCGCGTCTCCGACGATTTGGTTTTGGCTCTTGCCACCCCCGCCGCTTTCGGCTGGAAACGGGCGTACTTCTGGAGGCGCAGGTTTTTGTCGAGTGCCTGCCGCAGACGCCCGTCAAACACCAGTACCGCCAGCAACACGACGCCCGCGATGAAGTCGTTCCACCACGCGGGCAGGCGTAGCAGCACTAACACGCTGTCGATTTGTGTCAGGAAATAGGCCCCCAGCACCGCGCCAACAAGGCTGCCGGTGCCGCCAAGCAGGCTGATTCCCCCCAGCACGCAGGCAGCAATGGCTTTCATTTCCAGCCCGCTGCCGGTTTGGTTCGGGACAAATCCAATCTGCGACGCGAAGACAATCCCGGCCAGCGCCGCCATCGAGCCATTAATGCCAAAAGCCAGAATACGTATGCGGTTCACCGGCACGCCGAGCTGGCGCGCGCCCTGTAGATTGTCCCCGACGGCGTAAAAGCTGCGGCCAAAAGGCGTGCGCGACAGCACCCAGAACATCACTAACAACAGAACAATCACCAGCAGCCCGAGAGGAGAAATGCCCAGCACCAGCGGCGTAGAAAGAGCTTTTAAGTCAGCAGGTAGCCCCTCAATCCACTTGCCGCCGGTCAGCAGCAGCATCAATCCGCGGTATAAACCCAGAGTGCCGAGGGTGGCGACAATCGCCGGAATACGCAGCCACGTCACCAGCACGCCGTTGAATAAGCCCGCCGCGATCCCTACCGCCAGCGTCGCCAGACAGGCCAGCGGCAAAGCAAGACCGCTATTGAGCAAGATGCCCAGCGATACGGCGCACAGCCCGGTTATCGACCCCACCGACACGTCGATATTGCGGGTCAGCATCACTAACGTGGCACCCATCGCCAGCAGCATCAGGATCTGCGCACTGCCGAAAATCATCCCCAGCGTCTGGAAGCTAAAGGAGTGGCTGTCCATCGTGCCGAGCAGGCCGAACAGCGCGATAATCGCCAGTAGCGCGGTCAGCTCACGGTTATTCTGAATCAGTCTCAGCATCAGGCTTCTCCCTCTAAAGCGTTGACAGGGACGGGTTGGTGCGCATTGCCGAAGGCGATATGCATGATGCCGTTAACGTTAATATCGCCACCGCGCAGCTCGCCGCTCATCTCCCCCTGATGCATGACAAAGACCCGGTCCGCCAGCTCTTCTATCTCGTCCAGGTCGGAAGAAATCAGCAGCACAGCGACATTTTGTTTCACCACGCTTTGCAGCAGTTGGTAGATGTCGGCGCGGGCGGAAACGTCCACGCCACGGGTTGGCTCATCGACAATCAGCAGCGCGGGGTCAGCTTCAAGACACTTGGCAATCAGCAGTTTTTGTTGATTACCGCCGGACAGCGTGCGGGCGTGCTGGTCGCCGTGAGAATATTTGATGCCAAGCGCGCGGTGGTAGCGCTCGAGCACGGCGGCCTCACGTTTGGGGTTAAGCCACCAGCCGGTGCGGTTAAAGGTCAGCGAAGTGGTGTTCCATGACAGCGAGGCGTCAAGATATAAGCCGGAGGCCTGGCGATCTTCGGGCAGGTAGACCAGTCCCTGTTCCAGTCGGGCCAGGGTATTGAGCGAAGTGATATCGCGCCCCGCCAGCCACACCTGCCCGGCCCGGGCGGCGCGCAGGCCATACAGCGTTTCCGCCAACTCGGTGCGCCCGGCCCCCACCACGCCGGCCAGCCCGACGATTTCTCCGGCATTCACCGTCAGGGAAATATCAATAAAGCCCTCGCCGGTGAGATTTTCCACCTGTAGCACTGGCGTACCGGCTGCGCCATTACGGCGCGAACCGGGCAGATCCAGCCATAGCTTCTGTTCGGCGGGCAGCGCCGTTTCGGCCGCCTGCGGGGTAATGGCCTGAATCAGCTGGTCGTTATCAAGCTCGCTCAGTGCGCCGCTGAGGGCAATCTTGCCGTCACGCATCACGCTGACGCGGTCGGCAATCTGACGAATTTCAGGCAGCTTGTGGGAGATAAACACCACGCCGACGCCCTGCGCAGCCAGCTTTTTAACCTGAGTAAACAGCCGCGCGGATTCAGCAGGAGTCAGCGACGCCGTAGGTTCATCAAGGATCAGCAGCCGCGCGTCGCGCATCAGCCCGCGCAGAATCTCTACCAGCTGCTGGTCGGCGACTTCCAGCGTCCCCGCCAGCGCGCCGAGAGGTAAAGTGCAGCCCAACTGGTCAAGACGCTGTTTCAGCTTGTCAGCACTGGCCTGATGGGCGGGCAAACGGAACAAGATGTTCTCCTTTACCGTCAGGCTGGGGAAGAGCATCGGCTCCTGCGGCACCAGATAGATCCCTGCCTGATGGGCCCTGGCGGGCGTCATACCGGTGTGCACTTTACCGTTCAGCCACAGCGTTCCGCTGTCCGCCACCTCGACCCCGGCGATGATTTTCATCAAAGTGGATTTTCCCGCGCCATTGCCTCCCAGCAGCGCGTGGATCTCTCCGCCGTGCAGGGTAAAGTCGATATTTTTAAGTACCGCCACGCCGGAAAAGCCTTTGCTGACACCGGAAACGTGTAATAACGCGTTAAGAGAGTCTGTGTGCATGAAGCGGCCTCTGATTAAAAACACACTCAATGAACAAATGTATTTACCGTTTAATATTGTTCAAAAGCCTAGTCTGCAGCGGTGGATAAAACCTGAACAGCGATCACGGTTTGTTTAATCCATATATTCTGCGTTATGATTCACACGGCAATCCTTCAATATTTGCCATACCCATCACAGTTAACATCATTTCGTTAACGAACAATTGATCTATATTTTGATAAGTGTTCACTATGAATGACAAAGCAAATCAGTCCAACCTGACTATCCCAATGGAATATGGCATGGGCGAAGAAGAGCTGTTGGCCCGCACCGCGTGGTTCTATTACCACGACGGCCTGACCCAAAATGAGATCGGTGACCGGCTGGGGCTGACGCGCCTGAAAGTCTCACGCTTGCTGGAAAAAGGCCGCCAGTCTGGGGTGATCCGCGTGCAGATTAACTCGCGCTTTGAGGGGTGTCTGGCGCTGGAAAACACCTTACTGGATCGCTTTGATTTGCAGCATATCCGCGTGTTACCGCACCTGTCGGAAGGCGTTTTGAGCAGCCGTTTGGGCGTGGGTGCCGCGCATATGCTGATGACCTTGCTCAAGCCCGATCAGCTGCTGGCGGTGGGTTTTGGCGAAACGGCGATGAGCACCCTGCAGCATCTGAGTGGGTTTATCAGCTCGCAGCAGATTCGCATGGTGACGCTGTCCGGCGGCGTCGGGCCTTATATGACTGGCATCGGCCAGCTCGACGCGGCCTGTGGCGTAAGCATTATCCCTGCACCACTACGGGCCTCGTCCGCCAGCGTCGCGGCGATTTTCCGCCAGGAGCGCAGCGTACATGACGTGATGCTGGCGGCCTGCGCGGCAGACATTGCCATCGTCGGCATTGGCTCACTGAACCAGAAGCACGACGCGACGATCCTGCGCTCGGGCTATATCAGCGAAGGCGAACAACTGATTTTTGGCCGCAAAGGCGCGGTCGGCGACATTCTCGGCTACTTCATGCAGCGCAACGGCGAGCTGGCGGAGAACATGACGATCCACGACGAGCTGATTGCCGTCTCGCCAGATGATTTAGCCAATATTCCCACCGTGTTGGGCGTCGCCGCCGGGGTGGAAAAAGCCGAGGCGATTATCGCGGCGCTGAAAGGTAAACGAATCAACGCACTGGTTACCGAAGAGAGCACGGCGCAGGCGATGTTGGCGCTACTCGATTAACGCGCAAGATGTGTTCTGCGTGGCGACGGTAACGGGTATGGATAAAAACCGTTATGAGAGGCGGACTATGAGCACATCATCTGCAACAAAAAACGATGCTTATTTGATGGCACTGGATGCCGGCACGGGCAGTATCCGCGCGGTGATTTTCAATCTCGAAGGTGAGCAGATAGCCGCGGGGCAGGCCGAGTGGATCCATCTGGCGGTGCCGGACGTGCCCGGTTCGATGGAGTTTGATTTGAGCAAGAACTGGCAGTTGGCCTGCCAGTGCATTCGCCAGGCCCTGCATGAAGCACAACTCCCCGCCTCAAGTATTCGCGCCGTCGCCGCCTGTTCAATGCGCGAAGGCATCGTTCTCTATAATAAAGCCGGTGAACCCATCTGGGCCTGCGCCAACGTTGATGCTCGCGCCAGTCGCGAAGTCTCCGAGCTAAAGGAAATTCACGACTTTGAATTTGAGCGCGAAGTGTATGAATGCTCCGGCCAGACGCTGGCGCTAAGTGCCATGCCGCGCCTGCTGTGGCTGGCGCATCATCGCCCGGATATTTATCGTCAGGCTGCCACCGTCACCATGATTAGCGACTGGCTGGCCTTTATGCTGAGTGGCGAGCTGGCGGTAGACCCCTCTAACGCGGGCACCACCGGCATGTTAGACCTCGCCACCCGCAACTGGCGCCCAGAGCTGCTCGACATGGCCGGTCTGCGCGCCGATATGCTCTCTCCAGTAGCCGAAACCGGCACCCGGCTGGGCTCCGTCACAGCCAGAGCAGCAGAAGCCAGCGGTTTACAGGCTGGTACGCCCGTGGGCATGGGCGGCGGCGATGTACAGCTTGGCACGCTGGGGCTGGGCGTGGTGTGCGCCGGTCAGACCGCCGTGCTGGGCGGCACCTTCTGGCAGCAAGTGGTTAACCTGCCAAAGCCCGTCACCGATCCGGAAATGAACATCCGCATCAATCCGCATGTCATCCCCGGTATGGCGCAAGCCGAGTCGATCAGCTTTTTCACCGGCCTGACCATGCGCTGGTTCCGCGACGCCTTCTGCTCCGAAGAAAAGCTGCTCTCCCAGCGTCTGGGGGTCGACACCTACTCGCTGTTGGAGGATATGGCTGCCCGCGTGCCAGTCGGCTCATGGGGCATCACACCGATTTTCTCTGATGCGATGCATTTCAAAACCTGGTATCACGCCGCGCCTTCTTTTATCAATTTGTCGATTGATCCTGAACGCTGCAATAAGCAAACCCTGTTCCGCGCCCTGGAGGAAAACGCCGCGATTGTCTCAGCCTGCAACCTGGACTTGATTGCCGAGTTCTCCGGCGTCCGCGCCAAGTCGCTTGTGTTCGCGGGTGGCGGCTCGAAAGGAAAGTTGTGGTGCCAGATCCTCAGTGACGTGACCGGCATTCCGGTAAAAGTGCCGGTGGTGAAAGAAGCCACTGCCCTGGGCTGCGCGATTGCCGCAGGCGTCGCGGCGGGAGTCTATTCTACCCTCGCCGAAACCGGGGAATCCTTAGTGCGTTGGGAACGAGAGTATCAACCCGACACGGCGAATCATGAAATTTATCTGCTGCAGAAGAGTAACTGGCAGGCAGTTTATTCGGACCAACTTGGGTTAGTAGACAGGGCGTTAACAACGTCGATGTGGAAAGCACCCGGGTTGTAACAGTTGGCGGCCACGTCGGGCGCTGCGCTGCTGCCGAGGGACAGATCGACGGTCACTTGCCCGTTGAGCGCCTGACCGGCGCAGTTCAGAGCGCGGCGCGCCTGCTCGCACTGACGTAAAATCGTCTGGGCGTGCATATAAAGAATGTTTCCAGCCTCGGTCGGCGTCACGGTGCGGACTAATCATTGCTGCTCCCCTTCCAGCGTCGCCAGTTACTGACTCAACGCAGGCTGCAAGATATGTAAAACAGCTGCCGGTTATTGCCGTTACCGGCAAAGGCAATCCCAGTCAGAGGAGCCAGATTTAAAAAGCCCGCTCAGGGAAACCTGAGCGGGCTTTTGGTTTTTGGCGCAATACTGCGAATAACCCGACGCGCTAAACATTCCCGCCGGTGCAATAACAGCTCACTCTTTGAAACCCTCGCCTTACCATTTCCCCTGGATCTGTAAATGCCCGCCTGCCGCGCTGTGATACCATAACCGCTTAACCATCCTTGTTACTGAACGCTATGTCAGATACCACACCAAAAAGAAAAAACGATCCTGAAGGGCTGAAAAAACGCATTATCGCGGGCGCCCTGACGACTTTTGCCGAGTACGGCATGCAGGGCGCGCGTCTGGAGCAGATCGCCGAAAACGCGCAGACCACCAAACGCATGGTGGTTTACCATTTCGGCACCAAAGAGAAGCTCTATATCGAGGTGCTTGAACAGGTCTATCAGGCGATCCGTGAGCATGAGACCGGCCTGAACCTGGCGGCGATGGAGCCTGAGCTGGCGATGAGCAAGCTGGTGGAAGCCAGCTTCGACTACCATGTCTCGCATCCCGATTTTATGCGGCTGGTCTGTACGGAAAACCTGTTGCGCGGCCGCTATATCAGCCAGTCGCCGCGCATCAAGGCGCTGAACCGCAGCGCCCTCGACCTGCTGGACGATATTCTGACGCGCGGCCAGCAGCAGGGCATCTTTATTCGTGAGGTCGAAACCATCGACGTTCACCGCCTGATTAGCAGCATCTGCGTGCATCACGTCTCCAACCGCTACACCTTTAACGCGCTCTTCAGCCCGGATAACAGCGAAGAGGAGAGTATCCGTCGCAATCGCCAGCTGGCGGTGACGGCGACGCTGCGCTACATCCGTAAACCGGCTTAAGGGAAGCGACAACGCTGCGATGGGCTACGCTTAACTCACTAAATTCACCGATCTCAACACAGGAATGTAGTCGTGAGCAGAGACGTCGAACGCTATCCCCTTCGCAACACTACCCTCAGCGACCAGGATGAGTCGCTGTGGAACTGGGCGCAAAACGCCCGCATCGGTAGCCGGCGGCAACTGCATCAACCGCGTAACGAAGCGGAGCTACAGCAAATTTTGCGCGGCACGCAGGGCCGCGTGCGCGTGGTGGGCAGCCGTTTGTCGCCAGGCCGTATGCTGGACGTCGAAGAGGATGACGTGCTGGTGGATATCAGCGCCCTCTCCGGCCTGCTGGCGCAGGATGAGCAGAGCGTCACCGTGGCGGCGGGCACCACGCTCAACGACCTCTATATCCGGCTGACCGCAATGGATCGCATGCTGGCCGCGTCGCCTGGCGTGATTGCGGTGCAAAAGCTGGCGGGCGCGATGGCGACCGGCACCCACGGCCAGGGCCTTC
>NZ_DJDN01000052.1:12058-61502 GCF_002431095.1 Pantoea sp. UBA5923
CAAAGCTCGCTGGCGGACGAAGCGCTGCGCATTCGCATGGTGCTGGCCGACGGTTCAGTACGCGAGTTTACGCGCGGCGAGCCTGACTTCCCCGCCGCGCAGGTCACCCTTGGCGCGCTTGGCATTGTCACTGCCGTGACGCTGCGCACCCAGCCCTTCCGCATCTACACCTGTTATAAAAACGCCGTAACGGCGGACAACCTTGAGCAGGATCTGCTGCGCTGGAACGAAGAGTATGCGCTGAGCAAGGCATGGTGGTTTGTCGATGACAATCTGATGCACGTCTGGAACGCCCGCGAAGCAGACGCGCAGGAAACCGCAGAGTGGCAAGCGAACGGCCGCGAAGTGGTGAAGCACGACGATCAAGGCGATGACAGCCTGAACAGCACCATCGACCAGACGCTGGAGCAGATGCATCGCGATACGCAGATTCACGGCAAAGGCGGCAAACAGTTCCGCACCGTCACTCGCTTCCGCGACTTTACCGACGTCACCGGCGATATCTACCAGCTCTTCTGCCGTGGCATCGCGGTGCCGCAGATCAACGTAGAGATCGGCATTCCGCTGGCGCGTACACCTGCCGCGATCGGCAAAATCAAACGCTGGTACGCCGCTAACCGCCCCCATATGCACTATCCGATTATTCTGCGCTGCACCGGCGCGTCCGAAGCCTGGCTCAGCCCCGCTTACGGCGAGCCAACCTGCTTCTTTGGTTTTGTGGTCTATTACGCCGATGACGGTTCGCTGTCGCAGGACGGCCTGCACTTTCTCACCGAAGTGGAAAAGCTGCTGGCGGAGGAAGGCGGCCGGCCGCACTGGGGCAAATATTACGACGCCGGGCGCTACGTCTGGCGCGAAGTTTATCCGCACTGGGACGATTTCCGCGCGCTGAGCCGCGAACTGGATCCGCAACGCCGCTTCAGCAACCGCTATCTGACCGCGCTTTTTGACTGACTTTTACAGGGAGAGAACCATGTATGCATGGGTAACGCTGCTGACGCAGCCCGATTATCTGGTGGGCGTAAAGGCGCTGCACCGTTCACTGAAGCAGAGCAACACGCGCTGGCCGCTGGTGGTGATGGCTACCGAGGCGATCCCACAGGCGGATCGCGCCGCGCTTCAGGCGGAAGGCTGTGTGGTGCAGCAGGTCGATCCGATCTATCCCAACCGCGAGCTGGAACAGCACTACGCGTCAGCGCAGTTCGGCGAAGTATGGACCAAGCTGCGCGCCTGGCAGCTGACCGCTTATGAGCGCGTAGTGTTCCTTGATGCTGATATGCTGGTGCTGCGCAATATGGACGAGCTGTTCACGCTCGATCTTGGCGACAATCAGCTGGCGGCCTGCCACGCCTGTCGCTGCAACCCTAATCAGATCGCCTCCTATCCCGCCAGCTGGCAGCCGGAAAACTGTCACTACACCTGGCAGGATCGCAACCAGCCCGCGCCCGCGTCGCTGGATAACTACCTGAACGGCGGCTTTCTGGTGCTGAAGCCGGACAATGCCGTCTATGAGCAGCTGGCGGGTCGTATTGCGGCGATCGAGGATCTGAAGGCCTACCCGTTCTCCGAACAGGATCTGCTAAACGAGGCGTTCGCTGGCCGCTGGCAGCCGCTTCCCTATATCTACAACGCGCTGAAAACGCTGCCGTTTCAGCACAGCCGGATGTGGAATGAACGCGAGGTGAAGAACCTGCACTATATTCTGGCGAAGCCGTGGAAGCGCGATTTGCAGCAGCCGGAGAGCGAGCGCGACCGCTACTATGCGCTGGATAAGCTCTGGTGGGAGAAAGCCACGGGTTAAGGAAAAGCCTGGCGCGCGGCCTGCCAGACCGCGCGCTTTGATTCGCTATACTTTTTGCCAGCGCCGCTCGACGGCCGACACCGCAATCGCCTCCAGCACCTTCTGCACCTGCAAACCTTCGGCAAAGTCGGGCCACAGGCGATCGCCCGCCGCTACACCGTTGATTAAATCCCGAATCTCTACCGTTTTCTGATCGTTAAAACCGATGCCGTGTCCTGCCGAGACGCAGAAGCTGGCATAGTCGGGATGCGCCGGGCCGGTCAGAATGGTTTTAAAACCCTGTCGCCCCGCCGGTTCGTCATGCAGATAGAGCGCCAGCTCTGCCATACGCTCCTGGCTGTAGCGCAGCGTGCCCCGGGTGCCGGTAACCACATAGGTCAGCCCCATTTTGCTGCCGCAGGCGATACGCGACGTTTCAATCACGCCGTGTGCGCCGTTGCGAAAGCGCAGCAGCGCGCTGGCCTGATCTTCATTCTCTACCGGCAGCAGACGGCTGGGATCTTTTGCATCGGGACGGGTTTTAATCACCGTCATCATGTCGCCGCTGACCTCTTCAATCTCACCCACCAGATAGTGCGCCATATTGACGATATGCGCCGCCAGATCGCCCAGCGCGCCGAGGCCCGCCAGCGCCTTCTGACAGTGCCAGTCGAGCGGCGTCTCCGGCTTCGCCAGATAATCTTCGTTGTGGGTGCCGTAGAAGTGCACCACCTCGCCGATTTCGCCGCGTGAGATAATCTCTTTTGCCAGCTGGCTGGTCGGGTTCTTCATATAGTTGAAGCCCACCAGCGTTTTTACCCCCGCCGCCCTGGCGGCGTTAACCATCTCTTCCGCATCTGCCACCGACAGCGACAGCGGCTTTTCTGAATAGACATGTTTGCCGTGGCGAATCGCCTCCAGCGCCATCTCTTTATGCAGAAAATTAGGGGCGCAGATATCCACGACGTCAATGGCGGGATCGCGCACCAGTTCACGCCAGTCGCCGGTTGAGCGGGCGAAACCAAAGGCGGCGGCCTGCTTTTCCGCCAGCGCCGGATTAACCTCCGCCAGCATTTCCCGCACGATTTCGCCTTTAAGCGCAAAGACCGTCGGCGCCTGCGCATAGGCGATTGCGTGACAGCGTCCGATATAGCCGCTGCCGATCATGCCGATCCTGACTCTGTTCATCGACTGCCCTCTGGTTTCATAATGAGATTTTTGCGGAATATACGTTCCGAAAAATGCGCAGGCAAACGGCAGAGATAAGAAGTGTGAGCCGCTTTGAGATCTTTATCTTACGGAAGAAAAGCGGCGATAAAGAGGAGATAGCCAGCCGCGCAGTGTTAAGCATTTTTTTCATTAAGGCTTTTAAAGAAAAATAATTTTCATCTGACGCACGCCTTTTCTGCCGGTGGCGGCGCAGCCCCTGGCGTTTATTTCAGCAGTTGAACAATTTTGTGAAAAAGGGCTTTGACATGACCGATGCAGGTCGATAATATGCGCCCCGTTCAAACGATTCCTCTGTAGTTCAGTCGGTAGAACGGCGGACTGTTAATCCGTATGTCACTGGTTCGAGTCCAGTCAGAGGAGCCATATTTAGAGAAGCCCGCTCAGGGAAACCTGAGCGGGCTTTTTGCATTCCTCGCCTCAGCAGCCGACAGCGGCTATTCAGCCAGCTTAAGTCTTCTGATCGCCGGCACCAGGCTGGCCGCAAGCGTCGCTGCCAGCACCGCGGCGGCGCAGCTCAACAGTACCGCCT
The DNA here is from genome assembly GCF_002431095.1 of Pantoea sp. UBA5923. NCBI lineage: Bacteria > Pseudomonadati > Pseudomonadota > Gammaproteobacteria > Enterobacterales > Erwiniaceae > Pantoea > Pantoea sp. UBA5923. The sequence goes on from NZ_DJDN01000052.1 coordinate 15,598, forward strand.
GATTGCCGAACTGCATCGCCAGCGGCCCGGCGGCCAGCTCTCCCAGCGGAATGGTAATAAAGGAGCCCATCGCGTCATAGGCATAGACACGCGCCAGCCTGTCGCGCGGGATATGGGTTTGCAGCGCCTGCGCCCAGATCACGCCGAACTGACCAAACCCGGTGCCGGCCAGGCAAAACGCGCCCATCAGCCAGCCGGAAGAAGCGCCGCCTGCCAGCAGCAGAATGGGAAAGACGCAGAGCGCCACCAGCATCACGCCGGTGAACATTGCGCGCCGCGGCCGCCAGCGCAGCGCGATACCGGAGCCGATAATCAGCCCGACGCTCTGCGCCGCAATCATCATGCCCCAGCGGGCGCGACCAAAAGCGCTGTCGGCGATAACCGGGCCGAGCACCATTACCATGCCGGTAAAGGCGGCGTTGACCACGGCGAACTGCGCTACCACCGCCCAGACCCAGCTTCGGGAGATAAACTCCCGCCAGCCGTCGCGTAAATCCTGCCAGAGCGTGGTTTGCGTTCCGGACGGCTGCGCCTCGGTGCGAACGGAGAAATAGAGCGGCGCGGCGAGCGCGAAGCCCAGCGCATCGGCCGCCAGTCCCCAGCCAGCGCCCAGGGTACTGGTGAGGAGGCCGCCCAGCGACGCGCCGATAATGGTGCCAGCATAGACGCCCGACTGAATAAAGGCGTTCGCCTGGCGCAGCTTCTGCGTCGGTACGGTTTGCGGCACCAGCGCCGATGAGGCGGGCAGCGCAACACCTGCTGCCGCGCCGTTCACGGCGCTCAGCATCGCTAAACCAGCAAGGGTCGCTGAGCCGTTCAGCACCAGCCAGGCGACGCCGCTCTGGGAAAGCGCGGCAGATAGCCATAAGAATATAAGCCCACTGTTAAAACCATCTGTCACGCCAGACTACCTGAAATAATAAACAGGGCTACCCTTGTGGCATCATTATTACCTCAAATGTTAAAATGCACATTCCAAAAAAAGCAGGCTCTAATAATCCGGAGGATTTTTGCCGTTAATATTTCGGGAATTGCTTCTTCGATATACGGAATTTTATATAAATGACATTGGCTAAAAGAGTAATTTAAATGTTGAGAAAACACTAACTCAGCCGGGAAAATCCAGATAAGACAGTGCATGCTCACTCTTTTTTTACCTTTCTCAAAAAAGCTCCTTTTACTTTACATAATACCCCTATACCCAGTGACACTTCTTCTGTAACCAACATTGACATATCCTGTCAATTCTCGTTATGTTGTTACCATTTCAGTTGTTGCACTATAGGAAAGTTAAATTCACTCATGCAAAAACAATCTATAATAAAATAATGATGAAAGATGTGACTATCTTAATAAAGAAAAAATTGTCACCCTTAAATTATTTCATTGTAATAAAATCCATTATTCCATGCATTTTAGAAGTTTCTTTACATATCTGCCATTATTCCGGAATTCGTAGCAACTATTTATCTCGCGATAAAACGATAGTAGACATGCAAAACCCCATCAATCCGAGCCAGATATTGACAAAAAGGGCCATAGCCTACATATCTGCTATTGCATGTTTTTTTATAAATCGCTATGTTAGAAGACCGCGAACTGACACTAAGGAGCAGAGGATTTGGATAATAAGCTATTGAAATCATTCATTGTTCTTGCAAAAAGTAAAAGCTATCGCGAAGCCGCAGAAAAACTCTTCATTACACAGCCAGCATTAACAAAACAAATAAACCTCCTTGAGCAGGAACTAGATTTATCTCTCTTTGAACGTGATAACCATGGGGCAAAACTGAGCACAGAAGGAGAAATGCTATATCGTAATGCCCTCAGACTGGACGAACAAATTAATCATTTTTTATGTGTCGCGAAAAAGATTCGTACAGGGAAAACAGGTAATCTTAACATTGGATATACTTCATCCTTTCTTAATATCTTCCCTGATATTGTCAGTGCTTTTAAACGTCAATATCCTAATATTAATATTAAACTTATTGAGATGTGTTCTTTACAGCAGGAACAGGAATTACTCAAAGGGCGTCTTGACTTAGGCTTTATGCGAAAACCAGAAAAGGATTTGCTTTCTTTTATACCGCTTGGGAATGACTATCTATGCGCTGTAACACATTCAGGCGTCAGAACCAAGAGAGTAAATATTGATGAATTATTTGATGCAAATAATCTTATTTTAATGAATGAAGCAAGCAATCCAGAACTTTACCATATAGTCAGCGACTACCTCAAGGAACAAAATTTCATTGGTAAACCTGCCCAATACCTGACAAACGTATATGGTGTACTGGCTCTGGTTGGTTCAGGGATGGGTATCGCTGTTCTTTCATATAGTATTATCTCGTTTTTAAAATCAGACTTTAAATGTCAGGCATTATCCGGCCCTCAGAGCGAGTGGTTATTGGGCCTTGCATGGAATAAAAAAATTGAGCTATCCCTGCGTACGGAATTCATCAACAGTATGACCGGAAAAACACAGTGATAATAGATAACCCCGCGTGGGAAAATCAATAACTTACAAGCGAAACGTTTCTTTTATATCAAGAAAAGATAGCGTCAGTGCAAGTGATGAATTAATGATCTTTTCTGCCGGAACCTGCTGTTCTTCAAGCATATTAATTGCATGGGCAAGATCACCGGTCCGGGTACAGAAATGTGAATCTGAACCGACAGAAATATATCCTCCGGCATTCATCACTTCCTCTATTACTTTACGGCAATTCGGCGAACTTCCTTTGCGTGCTATGATGGAACCGCTGTTTACCTCGAGCGCGACATTATTCCTGGCTGCAACAATGGCAATTTCCTGGTAATCAATCGGAAACTGCGGATTACCGGGATGAACAATAATTTTCACCTTCGGGTGGTTTATCACTTTTATCAAGCACTCTGTATTCTTTACAATATTTGAACACGGAGAATAAACCGGGGCATGGAATCCAGCCATAACATAATCTAGCTTATCAGCCATAATTTCATCACAGTCAATACTGCCATCTTCAAAAATATTGGCCTCTATGCCTTTTAGAATACGTAATCCATCAATGTGATTAGGAATTGCATTCATGTTGAGGAAATGCCAGCGGTGAGGGGAATCTTCAAGGGCCGGGCCATGATCAGTGATACCCAGCGCCAGCATATTTTTACGTTTTGCTTCCATTATATGTTCATATACGGAACTATACGCATGTGCGCTTGCATGGGTATGGATATGCAAATCGATCAATAAATTCATATTGAAATACCTTTGAGCTTATTCCTGAAAAAAACCCTTTGCATTACTTCCCCAGACTAAGAAAAAGCAAAATAACAACAAACCCGTTAAGACTAAAGGAAGTGAGAGAACGCCGGACCATGTTAGTAATATACCTCCGGCAAGCCCACCTCCGGCAATTGCCATATTCCATACGGTCACCATAAGAGATTGAGCTATATCAGAAGCCTTACCTGCTGTGCGCGCAGAGGCCGTCTGAAATAACGTTGCCCCGCCTCCAAATCCCAGCCCCCACAAAAAAGATGCACTCATCACGGAATAAGTGTTTTTATAAAAAAAAGATAAAATTATGGAGGACAAAATAAATAAAAATAGTCCACTCATGATAAGAAACCTAAGATGTCTGTCAATAAACACCCCTGTAATAACGATGCTGGTAACTGCCATTACCCCAAATATCAGAAGAAATGTACTGATATGACGAATACCAAGTGACTCTGTCAGGTACGGCGATATATATGTATACATCATGTTGTGACCAAGTGAAAAAATGAATGTCGCCACTAATATGGTTTTAACACCCGGTATAGATAACACTTTTCCGATAGAAAAACGCTCAGAATAGCTTGTACCTTTTTGTTCAGGTAATGTCATCATCCCAGCCACAAACAATAGCCCGGCAAGCAGCGTCATTGCATAAAATATAGTACGCCAACCGTAAATACCCCCGAGGAACGTTCCTGCCGGAACCCCCAGGGAAAGCGCCAGCGGAACGCCCAACATAACAATAGTTATAGCCCGTCCCTGTCGGGACGGCTTTACCATTCTGCCCGCATACCCAGCAGCCAGCGCCCATAAGAGACCTGCGAAAATTCCGGCTATAAACCGCGCGAACAATGTGATAACAAAAGAATCAACCGCAGCAGTTATGCCATTTGATACGGCAAATCCCCCCAGTGTAATTAAGAGTAGATTTTTCCTTGACCAGTGTTGTGTTGCCAGCGTTAACGGAGCAGCTGAGCACAGAGAACCAACTGCATAGAGTGTCACCCACTGGCCCGCTTCGGAAGCGCTGACGTGAAATGACTGCTCCAGAGAATGGAGAAATCCAGCAGGGAGTGCCTCAGTCAATATGGAAAGAAAAAGCGCTGCGCCGATAATACCAAGCTGAAATACAGGCATTCCCACTTTAGCCTTAGTCATATCTGTAAAATCCTCCATAATTTGACCTGTTTATTTAATCATTCCGTAAGCTTTCATGAACTCTTCGGGATAACGCATGCCTGCGATTTCATGCCCTGAGAGGATTTCAGATATCATGGAAGTCTGTTGTGTCGTTAACGCTATGTTTGCAGCCCGAATATTTTCATCCAGGTATTGTGGGGTCCTGGTTCCGGGAATAGGGATAATTTCGGCGTCATTATTCATGATCCATGCCAATGCAAGTTGCGCAGGGGTCATTCCGTTAGCTGTGGCGAAGGCCCTTAATTTATCAACTATCCTATTGTTTGTTTTAAGGTTACTCCCCATAAAACGTGGGAGATAGCGACGCGAATCATTCTGCGCGAGCGTACCTATATCCTGTAGCTTCCCACCAAGTAATCCCCTGCCCACAGGACTGTAGGCCACAACCGAAATACCGAGTTCATTGCAGGTATCAAGGACGCCATTAAATTCAATGTCGCGGGACATCAGAGAATATTCTGTCTGAACCGCACTTAGACCAAACGCTCCACCGGACAACTCCTGTAGTTGTCCGTGTGCAAATCGGATTGTTTCAGCGCTGACCTCTGACAGGCCAATTGCGTTAATTCTGCCATCTGATCTTAACTGGTACATCGCACGCATCGATTCTCGGAGTGAGGCAGGTTTCTGAATCACTCGATGCAAGTAATATAGATCAATACTTCTTCCCAGCCTTTCGAAACTTTGTTCGAAAGAGCGAAGAATGTAATCACGGCTATTATTGACTTCACGATGAAGGGGATTATAAACATCCCGAACTATACCGCATTTGGTCGCCACAATGACCTCATCGGCTGCATAATTTTGCAGAACCTTTCCGAGTATTTTTTCATTATGCCCGTAACCATAAATATCGGCAGTATCAAGGAAATTAATCCCTTTCTCAATGACGCTGTGAAGGATTTTCATGGCATCTTTTTCCGACGTTGGGCCGTAAAACTCTGATAGCCCCATGCAACCATAACCTTCTGCCGTTACGGTCAGTGCTGAATGTCCAAGAGTGATCTTTCTCATAATACATTATATCCTTTATTATACCCATTTATTACCAGTGATTATTTGACACTATTTCCTTGTCTATACTAATCAACATATCGCTAGTAAACTCCCTTACAGACGGGATTATGTATCTCACACCAGTTTCCAGCATTTGTTCTTTCTGATAAGTAGTTACTGGCGTGCCAATAAACGCGGTTTTATAAAATTTTGCGACCTCAGCCATTCGGTTAATATCGTCAATGAAAAGGACTTCATCGAAGTTTAGCTTAAAAATATCTCGGGTTATCTCCATGACACCCGGCCTTATAGAGTTGGTATCAATATAAGGCTTGTCATTATCAAAGTACCTTCTAAGTGAGGAAAGGTATTTGTCAAAAATATACTCTTTTGTCCGCCCACCATATGAAGTTACTCTAACATTAAACTCCTGCAATATTTTCAGGAAATCTTCAGCCCCAGGAGTAATTTCGATAGGATGTGCTTTAATGTATTTCATATGATGATTAAAGAAAGCATCAATGGTTTTTTGTGCTGACCAGGGTAATTTGCAGGCCAGAGACATATTGTAGCCACCGGCAATATGAGGAGAACCCCAGACCAGCCGTTCAAGCTCTGGGGTATAAACACCACCATGTAGCTCAACAAATGATTTAATTGCAGGGCTATAAGTATCGTTTAAAAGTACACCATCAACGTCAACAGCAACAAGCTTTATTTTATTTAGTATATTCATTGTTCAGCCCATATTGTTTGAAGAAATTATAAGTGCGCCATTATGACCACCAAAGCCCATTGACAATTTTAAGGCATGCCGGATTTTAAGTTTACGAGGTTTACCATAAACAACATTAAGTTTAATTTCTGGATCTAGAGATATGAGGTTTGCGGTTGGCGGAATAAGACCGTGTTTAACAGAAAGTATAGTTAATACTGTTTCTACGGCCCCGGCTGCTGCTAATGTATGCCCTATAGCACCTTTTAATGATGTTACAAATGCATGCTGCCCAATTTCTTTTTCAATGACTTTCCCCTCCGTGACATCGTTAAGACGTGTCGAAGTACCGTGAGCATTAACATACTGGATATCCTTTCCTTCTAATCCAGCTTTCTCCATCGCCTGCTGAATAGCGGCAGATAATCCTCGCCCCTGAGGTTCAGGGGTTGTAACATGATATGCATCTGTTGACGTTCCGGCACCACTAATAAATGCCAGTATTTCTTGCCCCCTTGAAATAGCATGTTCTTCGGTTTCAAGAACAACAAACCCAGCCCCTTCAGCAATAACAAATCCGTCCCGGTCCTGGTCAAATGGCCTGCTGGCATGCTTTATATCAGGATTTTTGGACAGCGCTCCCAGACGATTCATTCCACTAGCAATTAGTGGAACAATCGGTGCTTCGGTAGCCCCAGCAATCACCACATCACATCGTCCCTCTTTAAGCCACTGGCAGGCCGTATCAATGGCAGTTATGCCGGAAGCGCATGCTGTGCTCACCAGTAAACTTGGACCGGTAGCATGACAGTCAATCGCAATCTGACCTGCGGCCATGTTTATCATTGCGCCAGGGATTGTAGATGGAGATACCATCCGATTACCCTCTGATTCGAGGACCTGTTGTTCAGCAAGGAAACGCTCAATTCCCGCCAGTGAATTTCCAACCACGACGCCAACACGTCTGCCGTTCCATTTTTCTGGATCTAACCCCGCTTCAGCCACTGCTTCCCGGTAGGCAACGAGTGCGAACTGGATAAATCTGTCTATACGCCTCGCAAGGCTACGTCCCAGCGCTTTATCAGGGTCAAAATCAACGATGCTGCATGCGTAATCATTTTCAAGCCCTTTAAGCTGTTTGCATTTACGTGCGGAAGACTTTCCACTGAGAACAAAATCCCAGCTTGAGGAAACATTGAGTCCGGCCGGGCATACTAAGCCCGTTCCGGTAACCGCGATGCGTTTATCATTTTCTGGCATAACGTTAAGCCTTATTCTGAATGTATTCAGAAATATCTTTCATTGTAAAAGTTGGTAGAATATCCCCATCCGGAATTTTAATGCCAAACTCTCTTTCCAGATCGAGCTGGATTTCAATCGTTATAATAGAATCAACACCAAGTGTTTCGAGATCCTTATTAGCCATAATATCAATTTCGTTGAGTCCAAAATTTTCAACAAGAATTTTTATAACTTTATCCGTTATCGTTGTCATAAGAATCAGCCTCTCTAGATATCAACCATTTGGAATGAATATGCCATTTCAGCAATACTCACACCTCCTTGTTTCAACAAAACATTAAAAATGGTTTTATTTTTTTGATTACATCCTATTTTCTCTGAGATGATTTGAACCTCTTTGTTAAACTCAGCATAGGAAAAGAACCTACTTTTCATTGCAGTTAATATCGGTGTTTTATTTGAGCTAAATCTGGAAATAAATAGCTGACAATTCTGTTTCCCAGCCTCCATTAAAACCATTGCAGGATAATGATCCTGAGCATGGTCAAAATAAGCCGTATTGTTCATATTAACTGTAAGCGTAGAGGTTACCTTATTACTTTCAAATTTTGGAAATTTAACAACAACGTTATCATAACACCTGCGATATACATATTCCGGCAATACATTCACAGCTTGCTCAAAAACGAAAGGCTCTATCTTTATAGTCTGGTTATTTCCTTTACTCCGCATCTTATAATATGCCTCAGCAGACATATATTTTACTAGCATATGAACAACTGCCATATAGTTATCATTTAGAAATGCATTAGCCTTGTATTCTTGCGAAATAAGTTTATGTCTTACGCGGCGTGAATTATCTGTAATTACATTAAAGGCAATGTTTTTCCCTTGCAAGTTAACAGTTGGTATAAAATCCTCTAAAAATTCGCATGACCATTCAGCTAAAATAAACTTAGTGTCAAACGGTTGATGCTCGTATCTATGTACTATATAAGTTTCAGCCTGTCTTGCGCACTCAAGTAAAAACATAAGATCGGTTATTGGTTTAACATGATCACAGAAATAATGATGCTCTGGCAAAAATGCCATAGCTCTGTATTCAGAATCAAAACAAACACAACCAGATAAAAAGCTCTCATTTTTATGAATTTTGTGGGTAAAAGGGAATTCGCCCATTAAATTTCTTTTTACTTTTTCGCCTAATTCCATACCGTTGCGCTCTTAATACCAGACTAAACTCATCCTAAACTTATAAAGTTTAATTGGTGAAATGAATATTTTCTATAGCGTGATAACCAACCGGTATCACAGTCTTTTATTAGTTCCTTGTTAAAAAATAAAAAAATGATCGGTCTTTTAAATTAATTCGCACAGAGCTCAAACCGAAAATTAACAAACCCAAAAATCAGGTAATTTTCATCATACATAGAGTGGGAAAAGAGTGAGGTTGTTCTTACTTTGGAGTGAGTCTTGAAAGAATTGTTAAGATAAAAATACGCTAATGGTTCACAGATAAGAAATTTAACTTTGCGAGAAACGCTAATTTTCAGGCAGTCCACGCCCTTATGAACATCCTGCCAAAGCACATTAAAACACAGGGATAGCTAAACAAATATCGGCGCCTGACGTGCGAAAAGTTGTCATCCATAGTAGAGGTGAATAGGAGCTTGCCCCGCATACTTAAAAGCCAGGTCATATTTTATGCCCAGCGTACGATCTCACCAAACAGTCACGCCCAGTACTTCTAAAGCAGTATTCCCATTTTTTCAGCCTGAGAGGAAAAACAGGCTAAACGCGCATTTTACAGGGATTGGTCACATGTAGCGGGGATGGTGCGCCGCTTTTAACTTTGAGGGTAATGACCCAGAGTTAAACGGAGTACTTACCCCATGAGTTATGTAGTGATGACGTCCAGCCTGAACGTAATAGCGCATGCTGTTACCAATAGGTTCATGGGCTTCATTGATGGGCTCCTCACAGGGATATTGGGTCTGACGTCCATTTGTTATGACTATAGCCAGTGCTCATGTCAGCATAAAAATGGCTGAAAACGGTTTAGCCGCGTCGGGAGTACATACTATTCACCCAATTCAGTCACCCGTCGATATGAGTTGAATGAATGGAGCGCGCGCTGCACAGATGATTCCCGATCAGGAGGCAGGTCTAGTTGCCGCGGAAAGATTATCTTGAGCCGAACCGATAAGAGCGCCTGACAACGCCAGCGGGAGGGAAAAGCGCTTAAGAATAACAATTTATAATAAAAAAGGCGGCCGCAGCCGCCCTCTCATACTTAGCGCCAGCCCAGCTCCGGGGCGACATATTTCAGAATCGCTTCGATAACGTGCGCGTTGTACGCCACGCCAAGCTGGTTCGGCACCGTCAGCAGCAGCGTGTCCGCTTCGGCGATGGCCTCATCCTGCGCCAGCTGCTTAATCAGCGCTTCCGGCTCCGCCGCGTAGCTGCGGCCGAAAATGGCGCGCGTCTTCTCATCGAGGAAACCGACAGAGTCCTGCTCCTGGCCGCTGCGGCCAAAGTAGGCGCGGTCCATATCGTTAACCAGCGCGAAGATGCTGCGGCTGACCGATACGCGCGGCTCACGCGTATGCCCCGCCGCTTTCCAGGCTTCGCGGTAGGCGCGGATCTGTTTCGCCTGCTGTACGTGGAACGGCTCGCCGGTCTCGTCATCTTTCAGCGTGGAGCTTTGCAGGTTCATGCCCATTTTTGCTGCCCACTCCGCCGTCGCGTTGGAGCCGGAACCCCACCAGATGCGCTCGCGCAGTCCTTCAGAAAAAGGCTCCAGGCGCAGCAGGCCCGGCGGGTTCGGGAACATCGGCTGCGGGTTGGGCTTGGCGAAACCTTCGCCGCGCAGCACCTCTAAAAATGCTTCAGTATGACGGCGGCCCATATCGGCATCGGTTTCGCCCTCTTGCGGCGCATAGCCAAAGTAGCGGTAGCCTTCTACCACCTGCTCCGGCGAGCCGCGGCTGATGCCGAGCTGAAGGCGCCCGTTAGCGATCAGGTCCGCCGCGCCTGCATCCTCCGCCATATAGAGCGGGTTTTCGTAGCGCATATCGATAACGCCAGTGCCAATCTCGATTTTACTGGTACGCGCGCCGACCGCGGCCAGCAGCGGAAACGGCGAGCTGAGCTGACGGGCAAAGTGGTGCACGCGGAAGTAAGCGCCGTCTGCGCCCAGCTCTTCAGCGGCGACCGCAAGGTCGATAGACTGCAACAGCACATCCTGCGCGGAGCGGGTGGCGGATTGTGAAGAGGGAGTCCAGTGACCGAAGGATAAGAAGCCAATCTTTTTCATAATTCAGTTCCTTTCGCGGGCAAACTTCGCCGCTGCGTGAGAGATAAGATTCGATGACCAAAGGTTACGACAGCCGCGTCTGTACTGATAGCCAATAGTTTTCAACCGTATCATCAACTTTTTTGACATAAGCTAATTCCTGATAAGCCTTCTCTTTTTCGTCATTCTGGCGCAGGGTTTATCTGCTGCGGCTTGCGCGCCGGATCAGACCGAAAGGGTCAAACGTTTTTCACCCAGGCCAGCAAACTCTCACGCTCTCTGGCAGACAACAGGAGTGACGGCATGAAACGGCTTTCGTTACCGATGTACGACATTCATCATCCCGACACGCGGGCATTGACCGGCATTCTGGCGCAGCGCCTGCGGGCAGAGGTTGAGTGGCCTGCGGATCTGCTGGCGCACTGGCGCGCTGACGACCTGCTGCTGAGTCAGACCTGCGGCTATCCGCTGGTGACGATGCTGCCTGACGTGCAGCTGGTCGGCGCGTTTCAGCTCAGCGCGCCGGGGTGTGACGGTGCACGCTACCGTAGCTGGCTGGTTGCGCGTCAGGAGGATGAGGATTGCGCGTTAGCGGATTTTCGCGGCCGTCGGGCGGTGGCGAACAGCGTCGATTCCCACTCCGGCTATAACGCGCTGCGCTATCTTATTGCGCCGCTGGCGCAGGCGGGCCGCTTTTTCAGCTCCACGCTGTTGAGCGGCAGCCACCGCCAGTCGCTGGCGGATCTGCGCGCGGGCAAAGCGGATATTGCGGCGATCGATTGCCTTAGCTGGGCGCTGTTGCGACGCCATGCCCCGCACGAGCTGGCGTCGCTGGCGATTATCGGCGAAACGCCGCTCTGCCCCGCCCCGCCGCTGATCGCCTCGGCGCAGATCGATGCCCAGACGCTGGCGACGCTGCGCCGCGTACTTACACAACTTGTAGAGGAAAAGGCGGCGCGCGCCAGCTTTATCAGTGGGTTCACTGTGCCAGAACGCGCCGCCTATAACGAAATAAAACGCTGGGAGGAGCAGGCCGCCGCGCATGGCGTGACCTGCCTGTAACTCAGTGACGCGCCGCGACCACCGCGTCGGCCAGCTGACGCGGCGCCTGGGCGTAGTGGGCGAACTCCATGCTGTAGGTGGCGCGGCCCTGCGTCAGCGAGCGCAGCGAGGTGGAGTAGCCGAACATCTCCGCCAGCGGCACTTCAGCGCGAATAATACGCCCGCCGAAGTGCTCATCCATGCCCTGCACATGTCCGCGACGCGACGAGAGGTCGCCCATAATGCCGCCCGCATACTCTTCCGGCGTCTCTACCTCGACTTTCATGACCGGCTCCAGCAGCACCGGATCGGCCTGCTTCGCCGCCGCGCGAAAGCCCAGAATCGCCGCCATGCGAAATGCCATCTCCGAGGAGTCGACGTCGTGGTAGGAGCCGAAGGTGAGGATCGCCTTCACATCCACTATCGGGTAACCGGCAATCACGCCGCTGTTCAGCGCCTCGCGGATACCTTTTTCCACCGACGGAATATATTCGCGCGGCACCACGCCGCCTTTGGTAGCGTCTTCAAAAACAAAGCCACCGCCCGGCTCCAGCGGCTCAATCGTCAGCACCACATGGCCATACTGCCCTTTACCGCCGGACTGACGCACAAATTTGCCCTCTACCTCGCGCGCCGCTTTGCGCAAGGTTTCACGGTAGGTTACCTGCGGACGGCCGATATTCGCTTCGACGCCAAATTCACGTTTCAGACGGTCCACAATAATCTCCAGGTGCAGCTCGCCCATACCGGAAATAATCGCCTGTCCAGACTCCTCATCGGTATGCAGCCGAAACGAGGGATCTTCCGCCGCCAGCCGCTGCAGCGCCAGGCTCATCTTCTCCTGATCGCCTTTGGTTTTCGGCTCGATTGAGAGCGAGATCACCGGCTCCGGAAACTCCATGCGCTCCAGCGTGATGATGGCGTCAGGGTCACACAGCGTTTCGCCGGTCGTCACCTCTTTCAGTCCGACGCAGGCGGCGATATCCCCGGCGCGGATCTCTTCAATTTCATGACGCGCGTTGGCATGCATCTGGACGATGCGTCCGATACGCTCTTTTTTGCCCTTCACCGCATTCCAGACGCTGTCGCCTTTGCGCAGCACGCCGGAATAGACGCGCACAAAAGTGAGCTGTCCGACAAAGGGATCGCTCATCAGCTTGAACGCCAGCGCAGAAAAAGGCTCATCGTCGCCTGGATGCCGCTCCGCCTCGTTGCCTTTTTCATCTGTGCCCTTGATCGCGGGAATATCCGCCGGCGAGGGCATCAGCTCGACCACCGCATCCAGCATGCGCTGTACGCCTTTGTTCTTGAACGCGCTGCCGCACAGCATCGGCTGTATTTCGTTGCGCAGCGTGCGCTGGCGCAGACCGGCGATAATCTGGTCATGCTCCAGATCGCCGCTTTCCAGCCAGGCCTCCATCAGCTCATCGCTCGCCTCGGCCGCCGCAGACACCATTTTTTCGCGCCACAGGGCCGCCTCTTCGCGCAGGCCGTCCGGGATCGGCGCATAGCTGAAGCTCATGCCCTGCGAGGCGTCGTCCCAGTAGATCGCCTGCATTTTCAGCAGATCGACCACGCCGCTGAAGTGCTCTTCCGCGCCGATGGGGATGACGATCGGCACCGGGTTGGCGCTGAGGCGATCTTTCATCATCTGCACCACGCGAAAGAAATCCGCGCCCTGCCGATCCATTTTGTTGACGAACGCCAGGCGCGGTACGTGATATTTATTGGCCTGCCGCCACACCGTTTCCGACTGCGGCTGCACGCCGCCAACGGCGTCATAGACCATCACCGCGCCGTCCAGCACGCGCATCGAACGCTCGACTTCAATGGTAAAGTCAACGTGGCCGGGCGTGTCGATAATATTGATGCGATGCGGCGAGAAACTGCCGTCCATGCCGGGCCAGAAACAGCTGACCGCCGCCGAAGTAATGGTGATGCCGCGCTCCTGCTCCTGCGCCATCCAGTCGGTCGTTGCGGCGCCATCGTGCACTTCACCCAGCTTGTGGCTCATTCCGGTATAAAACAGAATGCGCTCGGTCGTGGTGGTTTTACCGGCATCGATATGCGCGGAGATGCCGATGTTGCGGTAACGCTCAACGGGAAGTGTTCGGGGCATGATGCGTCCTTAATCTGTTGACTCGTGGTGCGGCGCGCACGATTGCGCGTCGTCGCAGATCAGCTTACGCTCACTGTACGACTAAATACGAACAGCTTGAGCTATAATTGCACAACTCATAGAGCGTAGAACAGGAAGACCATGCTGGAAAATCATCCGCAGCCGCACGAAATTAAACTGGAAAATGTGCTGTTTGCGCTGGGCAATCCTATACGACTGGCGGTTTTTCAGGCGCTGGCGCAGCACGGCGAACAGAGCTGCAACGCGCTGCGCGGCGAAATTGCCAAATCGACCATGACCCATCACTGGCGCGTATTGCGCGACAGCGGCGTCATCTGGCAGCGGCCCGTCGGACGGGAGAATCTTATTTCGCTGCGCCGCGACTGTCTGGACCGGCGCTTTCCCGGCCTGCTCCCCGCCCTGCTGGCGGCGATAGCGCGCAGCTGATCTACGCGACGCTGGCAACCGCAGCCGTCAGGTTTTAAGGTAGGAAGCTCAACAGCAAAGGAAAAAATCGATCATGCGCATTCTTATCGTGGGCGCCGGGGCCACCGGCGGATATTTTGGCGCGCGTCTGGCGCAGGCGGGGCGTGATGTTACTTTCCTGGTGCGCGAGCGACGCTTCAGGCAGCTAAAGGAGAACGGGCTGGTGCTGAGAACGCCCCAGGGCGTTGAGAAACTCCAGCCGCAGCTGGCGCAGGCGGGATCGCTGAGCGGCACGTACGACCTGATTATCCTTACGGTGAAAAGCTTTGGCCTGGCGCAGGCGATAGAGGACATTACGCCCGTCGTCGGCGAGCAAACGCTGATCATGCCGATCCTCAACGGGATGCGCCATATCGACAGGCTGCGTGAACGCTTCGGTGATAAAGCGATCGGCGGGCTGGTGAAGATTAACGCCACGCTGGGCGAACAGGGCGAAGTGGTGCAGATGACGCCGCTGCATCAGATCTATTACGGCGCGCTCGACGGCCATAACGATGCGCGGCTACAGCGCGTCGATGAGGCGCTGCGCGCGGCCAGTGTCGATACCTTTTTTACCGACAATATTATCAGCGAACTGTGGGAGAAGTGGCTGCTGCTGAGCACGCTCGGCGCGGTTTGCTGCCTGGCGCGCGGCGATACGCAGCAGGTGCTTACCGCCGACGGCGGCGAAGCGCTACTGCGCGGCATTTTTAGCGAGGTGCTGGCGACCATTACCGCCGACGGCTACCAGCCGCGCCCGGCGGTGACAGCAAAAATCCTCGAGCTGCTGAGTAACCCCGCCACGCCGATGACCTCTTCGATGTACCGCGATTTAACGCAGGGATACGATATTGAAGCGGAACAGGTGATCGGCGATCTGGTTGAGCGCGCGGCGCGCCACGGCGTCAGCGTCCCGCTGCTTAACGCGGTGAATGTAAATTTACAGGTCTATCTGAAAAGCCGTTGATCAACGCTTCGCCGTCAACCGCGCCTGCACAGCGGGCAGCTGTACCAGGCGATGCCAGGCATTATCCACCGCGTCGGGCATCGCCACTTCGCCGAAGAATCCGGCACCGCGCGGGCCGTAGCCTTTTTCATCGTTGCGCAGGCGCTGCACCTCGCCCATCAGCAGTTGCACAAAGCGCTCCATCGACCATAACCCCTGCGGCGGCGCGCCGGTGATGCGCGCCATGCCGGAATCGAGCGTCACGACCGGCGTAAATACCGGCCAGTTGATAAAAAGCGGCGCGTTGTCGCGCTCGCGCCACTGCCAGCGAAAGGTGGCGTCAGCGCGGCGCTGCAGCAGCGGATCCTGAATCAGCACCACGCGCTGCGGCCACAGTTGCCGCGCGTCTAGCAGGCGCTGGCTAAAGGCGGCATTCTCGCCGGAGTTGCGCGATTCGCCCTCCAGCAGCAGCTTATCCTCGTCGATTCCGCCAAACTGGCGGGCAATCTCCGCCAGCATCTGTGCCTCGCTTTTGCCGCGCGTCTCGATATCGCGATAAAAAGGATGCAGCGCCATCGCCTGCGCCAGCGCGCCGGTGGCGTGGCCGATGCCGCCGCTGAGCAGCAGAGGAAGCCCGAACCTCTTTGCCAGCGCTATGGCACCTTCGATATTCGGCAGCACCGCGTGCCCGGCCAGTATTGCCATATCGGCTTCAATGTCGCCTTCGACAGGCATATCGTCCAGCGCCAGCCATGCGGCGATAAGATTGAGATCCTGAATAGCCTGATGACTGAGCTGCATCTCTCCTCCGGTTCGGGTTGTTCACAGACGCGACGAAACGCCTGCACGATGAAAATTTTGCTACACTGGCCGCCTCTGTCCTGTGGAGAAATCAATGACTTCCCGCGCTATCACTCTTGATGACGTCGCTCGCCTTGCTGGCGTCTCCTACCAGACCGTCTCCCGCGTGCTGAACCATTCGCCGCAGGTGTCGCCACGCACCCGGGCGAAAGTAGAAGCGGCCATGCAGCAGCTCAACTATGTGCCAAACCGCGTGGCGCAGCAACTGGCGGGCAAGGCGACGCGCACGCTTGGTCTTGCCACCAGCGATCTGGCGCTGATGGCACCGGCGCAGATCGCCTCAGCGATACAGCAGCGCGCCAGCCGCGCCGGTTATCATCTGGTGATCGCCATGCGCAGCCACAACAGCGCCGCCGACACCGTTAATGAGCTGCTGGCGCAGCGCGTGGATGCGCTGATGATCAATCTGCCGCTGGTTGCCGCAGAGGCGGAACAGATTCAGACGCTGTGCGGCGATAAGTCGGTTATTTTTATGGATGTCGAACCGCAGGCGAAGGTGGCGCAGTGTCAGTACTCTAACGCGCGCGGCGCGCGGGCTGCCGTTGAGCATCTGGTCGCGCTGGGACATCACCAGATTGGCCTGCTGAACGGTCCACAGCAGGCGATCTCGGCGCAAATCCGGGAAGCGGCATGGCGCGAGGCGCTGGCGGCGCACCAGCTGACGCCCTTTTGCATCTTGCAGGGCGACTGGAGCGCGCAGTCCGGCTATCAGGCCATGCTGCAACAGCTGCCGGATCGCCTGCCGCAGGCGCTGCTGGTGGCGAACGATCAGATGGCGCTTGGCGCGATGCGCGCGCTGCACCAACACGGCGTCGCGATCCCAGAGCAGATCTCCGTTATCGGCTATGACGATACCGCCGAAAGCGCCTGGTATCAGCCGCCGCTGACCACGGTGCGTCAGGATCTGCATGCGCTGGGCGAAGCATGTGTCGAGACGCTGCTGGCGCAGATTCAGGATGAAGCGCCGCCGCAAAGGCCGCTGGAGCCGTCGCTGGTGCTGCGCGAAACCACCGCCGCGCCGCGCGGCGCATCGCCCGATCTCGCTGCGCTGGCGCAACAGCTGCAGCGGATAGCGCGTCAGTTGCAAAACCGCTAAGGACATGATTAAACATGTCGGTTGCATTCACAACGTTTGTCAGGGAGATAAACATGCCGACCGTACTCAGAATTGGCGCATATCGCTTCTACTTCTACAGTCATGAACCAAACGAACCCGCGCACATCCATATTGATAAGGAGAGTGCAACGGCTAAAATATGGTTGCATGACATGAGTGTGGCGCGCAGTGTGGGTTTTGCTTCGCATGAGCTGCGTGAACTACAGCGTCTGGTTAAAGAGAATCAACAACACCTCCAGGAGGCCTGGGATGCTTACTTTACAAAGTGAGAACGATATACGCGTCATGAAGGTTTATATTGATGATGACCGTCTGACCGTCGATCTGATGGATGGGCGCAGCATCTCTGTCCCTGTCGCCTGGTACCCTCGTCTTGCTGCCGGTACGCCTGAACAGCGTCAAAAATGGGAGCTATGCGGCGCGGGTTACGGTATTCACTGGCCTGAGCTGGATGAAGACCTGAGCACTGAGGGGCTGTTGCGTGGCGCAAAAGGAATAATGCTCAGCCATTGAGGTTATTTTGGACTATATCATTACAGACTTAATGTAGTGCCACTGGACGAGCCGTAGCAAAAAAAACCGCAGACTTAAAAAAGCTGCGGTTTTTTACGTTACGAAATCACCTTACGAAGCTCCGCTTCGTATTTAAGCGGACCGTTACTGCGCTTTCGGCTCGCCCATCGCTTTCAGTTTTTTCGACAGGTCGCGACGCTCTTTCGACAGATCGGCGTTTTTGATGATGTATTCATCCACGCGGTCTTCGTAGTCGGAACGCATTGACGCGATGATTTCCTGAATCGCTTCAATGCTCATGCCCGGCTTAATATACTCGCTCAGGTTGTCCAGCAGCAGTACGCGCTTCTGGTTATCACGGATTTTCTTTTCATTATCCGTAATTTCACGCTGCAGTTTGTTTTTACGACGGAACATACGCACAAACTCCAGTACGTCCTGAAATGATTGCTTGGCATTTTCCATGGTGGCACCTTTTTTTGGGCCTGCTTACGCAGGGGGTAGAGTCATAACCTTCAGCTTAGCGGTTCGCCAGCCGGGGCGACAATTGTCGCCGCTAAAATCGGACTGGCGCTTATCTTAGCGCAAAGAATGCGCCTTTCACATTAAGTCATTGTCCAAGGTGATTATTTGCGCAGCGCCAGACGGAGGAGATCGGTCATGCGCTCCAGCTGTTTCGCCAGCTCCAGGCTCAGCCAGACATAGCCATAGATTGGCGTCTCTTCCAGCCGTTCGCTGCCTGCATCGGCAATAAGCTGCTTCAGCTCGCGGGTAATTTCCGTCAGCTCGTGGCTGTTAGCCACCACCTCGTCTGTCTCGCCGCGCAGCGCCAGCACCGACAGCGCGCGCAGCGTCTTTTCGGTCATCTGCTGGGTGCGCCGTAGCGTCGCCGCGTTGAGCAAAATCAGATGCGTTTCGCGCGAGGCCCACCAGGCTTCGATCTGCATCTCGACCGTATTCACCATATTGCGGTTAATGGTCTGAATCGCCTCAAACACCGATTTCGGTATACGCGTCTCTTTACTGGCCGGTACCAGCAGCGCGCGCATTTTCACCACGCTGGTCAGCAGCTTGCCCAGCGGCTTTTTGAGACGCGGCTTCTCAATCAGGTTCGGCGAAAAACCGGCGTGATAAATTTTTGCGATCTCCGCCAGCGAGTCTGACAGCTGAATACGCCAGTGGGTATAGGCGCGCTGCGCCCAGATGGCGCTGAACAGCAGCGCCAGCAGCGAGCCGAGGATCACGTCGCCGCCGCGCCACAGCGCGACGGTAAAATCGCCCGCTGGCGCGCCCACTACCACGCTGAGCGTAATGCCAATCAGCAGCGCCATATAGGGATGTTTCCCTAACGTCAGGTAGCCGCACACCATCATCACGATACCGCACCACGCGAGCATGACCGGCAACGACATCAGCTCCAGCTTGAGCGCGATCAGGCCTGAAATCGACCCGGCGAAGGTGCCGCAGATGCGCTGAATGGCGCGCGGAAAAACGTTGCCCCAGGTCGAAATCGGCCCCATCACCACCACCAGCGTAATCAGCGGCCAGGTGCCTTCCGGAATACCGGTGAGCCGCACCAGCAAAAAGGTAAGTAAAAAGGCGATAGCAATGCGTACACCATGCACGCTGCGGTAGTGGCGGTAGAGCCAGAACTCGATATTCGATATGGGCTTATCTGGGCGCAAGATGGCTTTCCGGGTGAGGATCATAAAGTGCGTTATTTTATCCCATGACGTTGCTAAGGCTTACTGCCGCTTCTACATTTCAATACAGTTTTGACGCCTTCTTACAATTCTCAACACAGCCTTTACAAGCACACAAAACCATAAAAACAACCAGATAACCACTTACTTCGATTTTCGTTTATTTGATAACACGACTAAAGGAAGCGACATGAAGAAAAGAGCCAAAACTCTGCCGGGGGTGACGCGACGGCAGGTGTTAACCTGGTCTACGTTAGGCGTAGCCGCCACCGTCACGCGGGCGGCCGATGCCGTCTCTCTTAAAGGTTCGCCGGGCTGGACGCCCTTCTCCGATAATCCCCCTGAAACCTTCGATCAGCCCGGCTGGCTCTTTTTCACGCAGGAAGAAGCCGAAACCGTTGAAGCTATCGTTGACCGCCTGATCCCCGCCGACGAACTGAGCGTGGGCGGTAAAGAGGCGGGCTGCGCGCAGTTTATCGATCGTCAGCTGCATGGTTTTTACGGCACTTTTGAACGCCTTTATATGGAAGGTCCGTTCCAGAAAGGCACTACCGAGCAGGGCGATCAGTCTGCGCTGGTGCCGCAACAGCGCTACCGCCAGGGCCTCGCCGCGCTTAACCGCTACGTCCAGCAGACCTCTAAAAAAAGTTTTAAAGAGCTGACGCCGCAGCAGCAGGACGCGCTGCTGGAAGCGATGGAAGCGGGCAAAGTGCACTTTGAAGGCTTTGAGGCGCAGTCGCTGTTTCTTGAGGTGCTGAACAACACCATGGAGGGCTTTTTCGCCGATCCCATCTATGGCGGCAACCGCGATATGGCGTCGTGGAAAATGCTGGGTTTCCCTGGCGCGCGCTACGACTATCGCCCCTACATCGAACGTCATAACGAAGATCTGCATCTCGAGCCCATCAGCATCGGCCAGTGGAAAGCCAAGGATAAGCTATGAAAAAACTACCCAAAACGGACGTCGTGGTGATCGGCCTCGGCTGGGCGGGATCGATTATCGCCAATGAGCTGGCCGATGAGGGGCTGGAGGTCATCGGCATCGAGCGTGGCCCGTGGCGCGACACCGCGCGCGATTTTAATATCGGCACCGTCACCGATGAGCTGCGCTATGTTATGCGCGAAGAGCTGATGCTGCGCACGCGACAGAACACCTGCACCATGCGCAATAATCCTTCCCAGACCGCGCTGCCAATGCGCACCTGGGGATCGTTTCACCCCGGCAACGGCACCGGCGGCGCGGGCAACCACTGGGCGGGAATTACCTTTCGCTTCCAGCCGCATGAATTTCAGCTGAAAAGCTATCTCACCGAGCGTTACGGCGCAGACGCGATGCCCGGCGAGCTGGCTTTACAGGACTGGGGCACCACCTGGGAAGAGATGGAGCCGCACTATATGCAGTTCGAGCGCGTCGCGGGCACCTCCGGCTACGCGGGCAACCTCAACGGCGAGAAGCGCGAAGGCGGCAACCCGTTTGAAGGCCCGCGCAGCGGCGAATATCCGACGCCACCGCTGCGCCAGCCTTACGGCCCGACGCTGTTCGCCCAGGCGGCGAAAAACATGGGCTATAAGCCCTTCCCCGTCCCCTCTTCTCTGGTCTCCGAGGCCTATACCAATCCCTACGGCGTTACCATGGGGCCTTGTACTTTCTGCGGCTTCTGCACTAACTACGGCTGCGCCAACTACTCTAAAGCCAGCGCCATCACCACTGTGCTGCCCGCGCTGATGCGCAAAGAGAATTTTACGGCCTATACCAACTGCGAAGTGCTGGAAGTTCTGACCGACTCCAGCGGCAAAAAAGCTACCGGCGTAACCTATATCGACTCCTCCGGTGATACCTGGGAGCAGCCTGCCGATCTGGTGATCGTCGCTGCCTTTACTTTTGAGAACGTCCGGCTGATGCTGCTTTCCAAAATCGGCGAAGCCTACGATCCGGTCACCAACAAGGGTACCACCGGCCGTAACTACGCCTACCAGACCGCCAACAACGTGACGCTGTTTTTTGATGACAAGAACTTTAACCCCTTTATCGGCGCGGGCGCGGTCGGTATGGGCATCGATGAGTTCAACAACGATAACTTCGACCACAGCGGATTAGGCTTTTTCGGCGGCGGCAGTATCCGCGTCACGCCGATCGGCTCCGCGCCTATCGGTTATCGCCCGCTGCCGCCCGGCACACCGAAGTGGGGATCAAAATGGAAGCGCGCGCTGAAAGATAACTACCTCAGCACCATGTCTATCGGCTGCGAGGCGAGCAGCTACACCACGCGCACTAACTACCTTTCGCTCGATCCTAACTACAAAGATCCACATGGCCGTCCGCTGCTGCGCATTACCTTCGACTTTTCGCAGAACGATCTGAAAATGGCGCAATACTGCACCGGCAAGGTGGCGGAAATCGCCAAATCGATGAATCCGCGCGAGATGATCGTCAAGCCGATGACCGGCCACTGGAGCAGCGTGCCCTATCAGTCCTCTCACGTTGTCGGCGGCTTTATTATGGGCGCCGATCCCAGCACCAGCTCGGTCAACAAGCATTTGCAGGTCTGGAACGTGCCGAACCTGTTTGTGGTGGGCGCATCCGCCTTTCCGCAAAATCCTGGCTATAACCCGACCGGCACCGTGGGCGCGCTGGCGTTCAAGGCGGCGCACGCTATCCGCACCTGGTATCTGAAACGTCCGGGGGAGATGATTACCGCATGAAAACGCTGAATGCACTCTCCGCCGCCGCGCTGCTGCTTGCCGCCAGCTTCAGCAGCCAGGCGCAGCCGGAATATGACCAGTATGCGCGCGGCAGCTATATCGCCACGCTTGGCGACTGTACCGCCTGCCATACCACCGATGCGAAACAGCCCTATGCGGGCGGCGTCAAGATTAATACGCCTTTCGGCGTGCTGGCTGGCGCGAATATCACGCCGGATCGTGAGACCGGCATCGGCACCTGGAGCTATGACGATTTCCGTCGCGCCATGACGGACGGGATCGGCCACGGCGGCAAGCGGCTCTATGGCGCAATGCCCTTTACTGCCTATACCAAAATGTCCGAGCAGGACCTGCAGGATCTCTGGGCATGGATCCAGACGCTGCAGCCGATCCATCATGAAGTAGAGACCAATCAGCTCCCCTTCCCGTTCAATATCCGCACCAGCCTTATTGCCTGGAACTGGCTTAACTTCGACAAAGGGACTTTTGAGCCCGATCCGAAAAAGTCGGCGGAGTGGAATCGCGGTGCCTATCTGGTTCAGGGCCTCGGCCACTGCGGCACCTGTCACACCTCGAAAAACTTTCTTGGCGGCGACAAGAGCGATCGCTTTATCAGCGGCGGCGCGGTGGAGGGCTGGTATGCGCCTAACCTTGGCGCGGATGCGCATACCGGGCTGGGCAAATGGACGCAGGAGGATATCGTCAGCTATCTGCGTACCGGCGTGAACCGCTACGCCATCGCCTCTGGACCGATGGCCGACGCAGTACGTCACTCTACCCAGTACTGGCGCGACGAGGATCTGCGCGCGGTAGCGACCTTCCTGAAAGAGGGTAAAACCCACGATGAGAAGGTGCCGCAGCCGCTGGCCGCCAGCGACGATCGTATGAAGCTCGGCGCGCAGATTTATGAAGCGAAGTGCTCAGCCTGTCACAGCCCAGGCGGACGCGGCGAAAGGAACATTTTCCCGCAGCTCGCCTCTAACCCGCTGATCAACCAGCCGGACGCTACCTCGCTGATCCGCGTGGTAAGCGCAGGCAGCCGCGGCGTAGATACCGACGCGCGGCCGACCGCGCCCGCTATGCCGGCCTTTGCAGGCGTGCTGGATGACGAGCAGATCGCCGCCGTACTGACCTATGTGCGTAACAGCTGGGGCAACGCCGCCGAGCCGGTGTCGGCCAGCGACGTCAAGGATGTGAAGGACGATCTGAAGTAAGCGCAGCAGGCGGCAAGGAGGCCGCCTGCTGTTGTCAGAACTTCTGCTTCAGGTAATCCTGAACACGCGTGATAATCCCCGCCTCGTCTACCGCAGAGAGCGTCACCAGCGGATAGCTCGCCAGCTGTTTGTCTTTATCCATTACCTGAATCTCGCCGATGGTTTCGTTAGCCTTTAGCGGCGCTTCCAGATCCTTACGATTAATCACATATTTGGCCTTAACGTTCTGGATCTCGCTGCGCGGAAGCGACAGGAAGACGTCATTCGCGGTGCCGACGGCGACGCTGTGCGGATTGCCGTACCAGACGTTTTCCGTTCCGATTTTCTTACCCGCATGGAACAGCTGTACGGTATCAAAGCTATTCTGGCCCCAGACCAGCAGCTTACGCGCCTGCTCTTCACGCCCTTTCGCGCTTTTTCCGCCCATCACCACCGCGATCAGACGATGCTGACCAACGACGTTTGAGGCGATGATATTAAAGCCCGCCGTTTCGGTATGGCCGGTTTTCAGGCCGTCAACATGGAGATTGTTATCCCACAGCAGGCCGTTGCGGTTGTTCTGAGTGATGCCGTTCCAGCTGAGGGTTTTCTCGCTGTACATGGCGTAGAAATCGGGTTCGCCGCTGATAATGGCACGCGACAGCTTCGCCATATCCAGCGCTGAGGAGAACTGGCCCGGCGCATCCAGGCCGTGTACGGTTTCAAAGTGGGTGTTGGTCAGTCCCAGCTTCTGCACGTACTGGTTCATCATATTGACGAAGTTCTGCTGGCTGCCCGCCACGTAATCGGCCAGCGCCACGCAGGCGTCGTTGCCGGAGTCGATAATTACGCCGCGGCTCAGATCGCGCACCGTTATTTTGTCGCCAGGCTTAATAAACATCAGCGAAGAGCCTTTAAATACCGGGTTGCCTGCCGCCCAAGCGTCTTTGCCGACGGTCACAACGTCATCGCGGGTGATTTTTTTCGCGTCGATGGCGCGGTCAACAACGTAGCCGGTCATCAGCTTGGTCAGGCTGGCGGGGTTGCGGCGCTCGTCAGGATTGCCTGCGGTCAGCACCTGCCCGGTGGTGGCGTCCATCAGTACCCAGGAGGCGGCATCAATCGACGGGGGCGTCAGGGGAAACGGCATATCGTCGGCGTGCGCCAGCGAAGCCAAAAGGAGAGTTCCAGTTACAGTGATCAACAGACGCCTTTTCAACACTTCATCCTCAAGGTTACAGGGAAAACAGCGGCTCGTTTTACGGCAAAAGGCATAAACAGGTTTGAATAAATTGAAAAAAAGTGTGATCGGGGGCGGGCTGCGCCGCAAAACCAGCGTTCTGCGCTTTCTTCAGAAGGTCATGCTCTCCATGCTTGCTGCCGTTCTGTTCTGTATTTCAGCGCTGATTTCATCCCAATACGGGCGATGATTTTTTATGGTTATTGACAATCGCCCGCATTAAAATTGCTCAATAAAGGATATGGCTAGCAGTGCTGGCTATATCTGTTGTGGAGAAAGCTTTCGTTGCTGGCTCTGCATGTTACATTTACGATTACAAAACGGCATAAGCAACTCATTGAATTTAAAAATAAAGAATAACTCATTTCATAATAAATTTTGCTGCGCATCATTTCATCGCATATTAATACATATAAAAGGTTACGCGAATCATTATTTTTCTTTAGGTTTTGTCAGGTTATACTCATAATCTAATGAGACGCAATACATGCTCATCGCATATTTATTAAGTATAAAATCTATTATAAAGCGCCAAATCGTTTTGCCCGTCTCGGCAGGACTTTTATAGCCACCTGCATGCGAAAATATTTATATAAAAATTTTAAAAGAACAACTAATTAAAGGATTCTGTTATGTACTATAGCGACGCTATTCTCAGCAAACTGTCGAGTGACAAAATACTGGCAAGAAAGCTAGAAGAGGCTTTCTCTGGTGTGAAAGAAAATGTTATCAAGCAGGCAGAAAGGATTCAGGACGGTGCTACTCGCATGGCTTTTTATGCCTCATGCTTTACTGAAAATTATCAGGATGTATGCTCAAAATTGAAAAATGAGGACCTCCGTTTTTTAGAAGCACTTTTCCAGTTAGTTAAAGATCGCAGAATTATTTCCGACCTTGTCTATATTTATGTTGAGCTACTTTTAAAAAATAAGACGGCGCAACAACTGGAATACATTAAGCGTCTGATGATGAAAATGAGCGTGAACATTTCTACTAGCTCCTTAACTATTAGGTCTTTCGCTTTAGGTGTGACAATGGCAATCTGCCTGGGCTCGAATATTGGCACTGGCATCCAGCAACGAGTAAGCCAACTATCAGGATTATCTTTCACCATCCTGGGTATTTATGGTCATATACAGGAAGCAGCTGAAAGCGCTGAACGATTGCAGGTTATGCATCCTGCCTACTATCAGGCTCTGTATATGCGAAAGTTAGAAATGATGTATTTCCTGGTAGAGCCTGTTTTCATGAAAGCGGATGCCTTCAAGATAAATATCTTATCAGATAATGACGTAGCCAATACATTAACTCGTCTGGCGAGGTAAAATGATAAAATTTTTAAAGAAGTGGCTTAAAACCGAAGCTTCCTTTTTTTTATGGACCTATATCCCAACAATTATTGTTATCATCTTCAGCATGCTGATGGCCCACTACTTCCCCGCTATCGCGATACCGGCTATAGGTATTTTTCTCGTTATAGTGATGATCGTTGTCTTTTTCTTGCCACGCTAAATTAAGAAGAGGTTTAAGATGTCAACTCCTGCTCACATTTGGTTAACAGATGAAAACGGATCACCAGTCGTAGGTGGATGTGTTATGCCTGGGCGTCTTGGCTCTATTGAATTAAAATCCGTCATGCATAGCGTATCTGTACCTGTCGATCCTAACCGAGGTAAACTTACTGGAACAAGGGTACATTCTCCCATTGTTATACAAAAAGAGTTTGATCAAACAACTCCTCTTCTTTTCCGGGCGCTATGTGAAGGCAGAACTTTAAAATCCGCAATAATAAGGATGTACAGAATTATTGACGCCGGTCTTGAGAGCGAATATTTTAACATTTTTCTGGAAAACGTAAAAATAACGACAATTTCACCTTATTTACAACCTAATGGAATGACCAGCACCCATATAGAAAGCATCGAACTTCGCTATGAATCAATAACGTGGAAGTATACTGAAGGTAACATTTTATATCGAGACTACTGGAACGATCGCGCTATAGGATAAATAAAACAGACCGCAACAAAAGTTGCGGCCTCCTTTTACCATTAAAGTCTTAAAAATTAAATTTAGTGGTTAACGGAAAACCTCACCAGCATATTAATAAAATGGATGTATATTATCTAATCCGCTGCAACAGTAGCTATGACTTTTGCAGTCACTGATCCTATGCGCTTTGCGTTATGTTGATAGCGGTACGGAAAGTGGTTCACGCCCTTCGGTGATACAGGTAACGTCGATTCCGTCAGAAGCCGAACCTTCTGACGTGTTCGAATTTGGTTTACCATGTATAGAAGGATGCCTGATGTCTCTCCAGTTCTTAACAATTTTGGTACGCAGCGAGAAGTGAACCTGAGCAGGCACAACAAGCGGTGATTTTCTTAAAACTCAACGCATTAATGAACAATCATCAACGGTAATGACATTTGAAAAACGATCGCGCACAGCCTACCTTCCTCTTTCACGATTACGAAACCTTCGGTAAAAGCCCGTCGCTGGACCGTCCGGCGCAGTTCGCCGCACTGCGCACCGACAGCGACTTTAACCCGGTTGGCGAGCCGCAGATTTTCTATTGCCGCCCTGCCGATGACTATCTGCCACAGCCGGAAGCGGTGATGATCACCGGCATCACACCGCAGGTAGCGCGTGCGCGCGGCGTATCGGAGGCGGAATTCGCCGCCCGTATCTATGCTCTTTTTACCGAAGAGCAAACCTGCGTGGTGGGCTACAACAATGTGCGCTTTGATGATGAAGTAACGCGCAATATCTTCTACCGCAATTTCTACGATCCCTACGGCTGGAGCTGGCAGAACGGCAACTCGCGCTGGGATCTGCTGGATGTGATGCGCGCCTGCTATGCGCTGCGTCCGGACGGCATCGTCTGGCCGGAAAACGAGGATGGCTTCCCCAGCTTTAAACTTGAGCACCTCACCAAAGCCAACGGCGTGGCGCATGAGAATGCGCACGACGCCATGTCTGATGTCTATGCCACGCTGGCGATGGCGAAGCTGGTGAAGGAGAAACAGCCTAAGCTGTTCGATTTCCTGTTTACGCATCGCAACAAAAATAAGCTAATGACGCTTATCGACATCCCGCAGATGAAGCCGCTGGTGCACGTTTCGGGCATGTTTGGCGCGGCGCGCGGCAACACCAGCTGGATCGTGCCGCTGGCGTGGCATCCCGACAACCGCAATGCGCTGATCGTCGCCGACCTGGCAGGCGATATGTCGCCGCTGCTGGAGATGGATGCGGATGCGCTGCGCGAGCGGCTCTATACCCGCAAAAGCGAGCTGGACGACAGCGAGTCCCCGGTGCCGATTAAGCTGGTGCATATCAATAAATGCCCGGTGCTGGCCCCGGCCAATACGCTGCGCCCGGAAGATGCGGCGCGACTCGGCATCGACCGCGACGCGTGCCTCGCTAATCTGGCGTTGCTGCGCCAGCATGCAGAGGTGCGGGAAAAGGTCGTCGCGCTGTTCGCCGAAGCAGAGCCGTTTACCCCGTCAGACGACGTGGACGCTCAGCTTTACGACGGTTTCTTCAGCGACGCCGACCGCGCAGGCATGACTATCCTGCGTCAGACTGCGCCCGCTAACCTGCCGGCGATGGATCTCACTTTCCAGGATGCGCGCGTGGCGAAGCTGCTGTTCCGCTATCGCGCCCGCAATTTCCCCGGCACGCTGGACGACGCCGAGCAGCAGCGCTGGCTGCAGCACCGTCGTGAGGCGCTGAACGCCGATCGGGTGCAGGCGTTCCTGCTGGAGCTGGAGTCGCTGGCGAGCCTGCACGAAGAGGATGCAGAAAAAATGGCGCAGCTTAAGGCGCTGTACCACTATGCGCAGGAGCTGGTTTCCTGACGCCTTCAGGGCAGGCGCGCCCTGCCCTTAGCTCAGCGTGACCAGCTCGCCGCGCTCGGCGCTGAGCATCGCAGCGTCAAGCACTTCCAGCGTGCGTATCGCCTGTTCAGTCGTGACCGGCGGCGGCGAGCCGGTTCGGAAGGCCTCGGCGAACGCCTCGTAGTAGGCGTGATACCGTCCCTGCTCTGACTCCACACGCGTTTCGCCCTCGGCCGTTCGCAGCACGCCCCAGCGATCCGGCTGCTCGTAGCCCCACTCACTGAGATTGTCCGCCGGACGCTTACCCGCGAAAATAGCCTGCGCCTGCACGTCAGTACCAAGCGAAACAAAGCTCCCTTCCTCGCCATAAAGACGCCATTCACGCGCGTTGAGGTAGCAGGTTTTGGTTGAGGAGAGATGGGAATGAACGCCGCTCTTATGGATCAGGGTGATAACGAAGCTGGCGACCGTTGGCCCTTCCGGGCGCGCGATCTTGTCCGTCTGGGCGAATACCGCTTTTACTGGCCCGAGCAGCCACACCGCCTGATCGACCAGATGGCTGCCGATATCACGCAGCAGGCCGCCCTGCTCGCCCGCTTCCAGCGTGTCCGGATCGTTATAATCCATGCGGCTGTGGACGCGCCAGAGCCGCCCCAGACGCTGCTGATCCAGCAGCTTTTTCACCGTCAGAATATCGGCGTCAAAGCGGCGGTTATGATAAACCGACAGCAGCACCCCTTTTTTCTCCGCCGCGGCGGCCAGCTCACGCCCGGTTTCAGCATCTGGCGCAAAGGGCTTGTCGGCGATAACCGCAACGCCTGCGGCGATCGCCTCCAGCACCAGTTCGCGTCGGGTATGAGGCGGCGTTGTAATAGTGACGGCATCGACTCCCGCCTCAAGCAGCGATTTAAGATCGTTATAAACGGGGATATCGGGGAAATCGCGCTTTACTTTAGCGACGGTCGCGGGCGCGCGGGCGACGATCCCTGCCAGTTCAACGCCGCGCGCGGCGCAGATAAAGGGCGCGTGAAAGTGCTGCCCGCCGGTGCCATAGCCTACCAGTCCAATTTTCATCAGGTCACTCCCTCTTGTTGAAGGATTAAGAGTAAGCAACGCGCGGCCGGTTCGCCAGCGCGCGGCGTCTGTCAGGCCCGCACGACGCTCTGGGCGTTACACCAGCGCCCAGACCAGCCAGGTCAGCACAAAGCCCGTCAGGCCCATCAGCGTCGTCAGCACCGTCCATGTTTTCAGGCCGTCGCCCACCGACAGTCCCAGATAGCGCGTCACGACCCAGAAGCCCGCGTCGTTAACGTGCGACAGCCCCAGGCCGCCGAAACAGGCCGCCAGCGTCACCAGCACGCGCGCCATATCGCTGGTGCCGCTGACCGCGGAAGTAAGCAGGCCGCTGGTGGTCAGGATCGCCACCGTGGCCGAGCCTTGCGAGGCGCGCAGCGCCAGCGACAGAATAAACGCGGCGGGCACCAGCGGCAGATGCAGCGTCTCCAGCGTCGTGGCCAGCGCCTTGCCGACGCCCGACTCCACCAGCACTTTACCGAAGGCGCCGCCCGCGCCTGCCACCAGGATCACACTCGCCGATCCCGGAATAGCGCGGCCGGTCAAATCCTCCAGCTTCTCTCTGCTCCAGCCGCGGCGGACGCCCAGCAGCCAGGCCGCCAGCGCCAGGGCAATAAGCAGCGCGATTGGCGGCGTGCCGATAACCGTCATCACTTTGCCCGGCAGGCTGTCGGCCGCCAGCAGCGAATGAGAGAGCGTGCCCACGACGATCAACAGGATCGGCACCACAATCAACCCCGCGATAGTGAGCGCGCCCGGCGGCGCAGGCTCATTCTTCTTCTCCACGCCTTCCGGCTTCGCCATTTGCAGCTGCTCCAGCACTTCAACCGACAGATGGTAGTGGCGGCGATTCATCAGCTTCGCCACATAGTAACCGACGATGCCGACCGGCACTGAAATCGCCAGGCCGATCATCATCAGCCAGCCCATATCGCTGTGCAAAATGCCCGCGGCGGCCGCTGGCCCCGGATGCGTTGGCAGTGCCACATGTACGGTCAGCATCACCCCCGCCATTGGCAGACCAAACTTCAGCGGCGAGACGCGCGCTACTTTGGTAAAGCCGTAGATCAACGGGATAACGATAATAAAGCCGACCTCAAAAAAGACCGGAATGCCGAGGATAAATGCCGCCATGGTCAGCGCCGCGACGGTGCGCTTAATGCCGAGGCTTTTACTGAAGCGCTGCGCCAGCGACTCCGCGCCGCCAGAGGCTTCGATCACCGCGCCGAGCATCGCCCCCAGCACGATAATAATGGCGATATGGCCGAGCAGGCCGCCCATGCCGCTCATAATGGTATCCATGATCTTCTCAGCGGGGATGCCTGTCGCGACGGCAACCAGCAGGCTGACGATCAGCAGCGCAACAAAAGGATGGACTCTGGCTTTAATGACCAGCAGCAGCAGTATGACGATGCTGGCGGTCGCAATGGCTAACAGCAGTGCGGTGGACATGGTAATCCTCAGATATCGTTATTTTTTTATGAATAAGGCGTACAGTGCTGCCTGGAACAGGCGCAGGATGACAAACGGATGAAAGCATCCCGACGCCGCAGCGCCGGGCTTAGCAGAACACTCAGCGTTTTTTCGCCCAGGGCGCAAACCAGCCGAGGCCGTCCAGCGTGTTGCCGCGCGGGATATATTCGCAGCCGATCCAGCCGTCGTAGCCCACCTCATCCAGCAGCGTAAACAGCCAGGGGTAGTTGATCTCCCCTTCATCCGGCTCATGGCGGTCTGGCGCGGACGCGATCTGGATATGGCGGTAGCGACCGAGGTTCTCACGGATCAGACGGCTGAGATTGCCGTCCACCAGCTGCGCGTGGAACAGATCGAGCTGGGTAAAGACGTTGGAGCGATCGATGCGCGCCGCCATCTCCAGCGTCTGGTACTGGCTGGCATAGAGATAGTTCGGTTTAGTGACCGGATTGAGCGCTTCCAGCAGCAGGTTAATGCCGTGGGGCGCAAAGCGCTCCGCCGCATAGTGCATATTGCGCACAAAGGTGTCGGCGTATGCCGCGCGATCCGCGCCCGGCGGCACCGTCGCAGCCATGATATGCACCTGCGGCACCTCAAGCGCCAGCGCATACTCCAGCGCGCGGTCGATATCGGCGCGCGCTTCCGCTTCGCGTCCGGGAATCGCCGATACGCCCCATTCGCCCGCCGCCACATTGCCCGGCGCGGTGTTGAACAGCACCAGCTTCAGTTGGTTTTCATCCAGCAGCTGCTTGAGCTGCGCCGCCGGATAGTCGTAGGGAAAGAGAAACTCCACCGCGTCGAAACCGGCCTGCGCCGCGGCGGCGAAGCGTTCGGTAAAAGGAACTTCATTGAACTGGGTGGATAAGTTTGCGGCAAACTTCGGCATTATCGGCTCCTTAATTCCGCCACTTCGCTCGCGCTAAGGTAGCGAATGGCGCGGTCGCCCAGGGTAAACATCAGTCGGGCGGTCTCTTCCAGCTCTTCAGTATTGTCTGCGGCTTCGCGCAGCGATTTACCCACCACAACTGGCCCGTGGTTCGCCAGCAGAAAGGCGCGATACTGGCCCGCCAGCCGCGACAGATCGTCCGCCAGCCGCTGATCGCCGGGTTTGTAGTAAGGCACTACCGGCACGTCGCCAACGCGCATTACCACGTAGGGCGTGAACGGACGGATACAGTTTTGCGTATCCAGCCCCTCAAGACAGGAGAGCGCAGTCAGGTAGTGGCTGTGCAGATGCACCACCGCTTTGCACTCGGGATCCCTGGCGTAGAGCGCGCGGTGAAAGGCGATCTCTTTGGAGGGCTTATCGCCAGAGAGCCACTCCCCTGCCAGCGTCACTTTTGACAGGCGATCGGCCTCCAGCTCGCCGAGGCAGGAGCCGGTCGGCGTCGCCAGCAGGTTGCCATCATCCAGCAGCAGAGAAAGATTGCCCGCAGAGCCGGTGGCGTAGCCGCGGGCGAAAAAGGAGGCGCCCAGCTTCACCATCTCTTCGCGGGCCTGTTGTTCAGTCATATGCAAACTCCGTTTGTGCGCGGCGGAAAAAGTGTTCGTCGCCGAAATTGCCGGACTTCAGCGCCAGCGACAGCGGCTGATGGATATCGCGAACCCAGGGCACGCCTGGTGAAATCGTCGGCCCGATATGAAACGCCGTGACGCCGAGACTCTGCGCCACCACGCCGGAGGTTTCGCCGCCCGCCACGATAAAGCGCTGCCAGCCGCGCGCCTTGAGTTCGCGCGTTACGGCGGCAAAGAGCTGTTCCACCGCCTCGCTGCTGCGCTGCGCGCCATACTCGTGCTGAATCGCCTGTAGCTGCTGCGCGTCGGCGGTGGCGTAGAGCAGCGGCGCCAGCGGCTGGTCGCTGTGGGCGGCTACCCAGTCGCACAGCGTTTGCGCGTAGGCCTCCACGTTGTCCAGACAGCGCGCGACTTCAACCTCGCACGACGGCGCCTGTTGACGGTAGGCGCTGACCTGGAGATTGGTCATCTGCGAACAAGAGCCGGAGATCACCACGGCGCGTTCGCCCTGCGGACGCCCTGCGTTTTCCGCCTCGGCGCGGTCGCTGTCGGCCGTCGCCCACTGGCGCGCCAGGCCGATAGCCAGCCCCGAGCCGCCGGTAACCAGACGCATGTCGCGCAGCGCTTCGCCCTGCGTCAGCAAGTGCTGCTCGTGGAGGGCATCCAGCACCACATAGTTAACGCCTTGCGCTTTCAGCTCGCTCAGCCTGTCGCGCACCGCCTGCGCGCCCTGGTCGAGCAGCGGCGCGGCGATAAGGCCCGCTTTGCCAGCCGCCTGACGCTCCATCAGACGCAGCAGATTGCTGTCGCGCATCGGCGTCACCGGATGGTGGCGCATACCTGAGTCG
Source organism: Pantoea sp. UBA5923 (assembly GCF_002431095.1). Taxonomy (NCBI): domain Bacteria; kingdom Pseudomonadati; phylum Pseudomonadota; class Gammaproteobacteria; order Enterobacterales; family Erwiniaceae; genus Pantoea; species Pantoea sp. UBA5923. The sequence goes on from NZ_DJDN01000052.1 coordinate 48,964, forward strand.
CTCAGCAGCTGCTCACCGACGAACAGATGACCGAGATAAACGGTGCGGCCATTGACCGGCAGCGCCGGAGAGATCGCCGTCTGAGTTTCGCCCAGCGCCGCCAGCAGCGCGTCGGTTACCGGGCCGATATTGCCCTGCTCGGTGCTGTCGAAGGTCGAGCAGTACTTGAAGTAAAAGCGATCGCAGCCCTGCTCCTGCAGCCAGCGCAGCGCGGCCAGCGACTGGGCGATCGCCTGCTCCGCCGGGCAGGAACGCGACTTCAGGCTGATGACAATCGCCTGCGCGGTCAGCGCGTCATGCTGCTGCGGCACGCCGTTAAACTGGATGGTGGGCAGCCCGTTCTGCACCAGAAAGCTGGCGATGTCGGTAGCGCCGGTAAAATCGTCGGCGATGATGCCTAAACGCGTCATGCTCACTCCTTCGCCTGCGGCAGCTGAATGCCGCTGAAAATTTTAATCACGGCGCTGTCATCTTCACGGCCGTAACCGGCGTTGCTGGCTTCCGTAAACATATTGAGCGCCGTGGAGGCGAGCGGCAGCGGGAAGTGCAGCGATTTGGCGGTATCCGCCACCAGGCTGAGATCTTTAACGAAAATATCGACGGCGGATTTCGGGCTGTAGTCGCCATCAACTACGTGTCGCATACGGTTCTCAAACATCCAGGAGTTACCTGCCGCGTTGGTCACCACGTCATACATGGTCTCCAGCGGGATGCCGGCGCGCGCCGCCAGCGCCATCGCTTCAGCGCCAACGGCGATATGCACCCCCGCCAGCAGCTGATGAATGATTTTAACCGTCGAACCGAGGCCGATTTCGCTGCCGACGCGGTAGACTTTCGCCGCTACCGCATCCAGCACCGGCTGCAGGCGCTCAAATGCCGCGTCGCTGCCGGACGCCATAACCGTCATTTCGCCCGTGGCCGCTTTCGCCGCGCCGCCAGAGACCGGCGCGTCCAGCATTAGCAGCTGGTGCTGCGCCAGCTGCTGCTCGATCTGCTGCGCATCCTGGGCGGAGATAGTGGACGAGACCATAACCACGGTGCCGGGCTTCAGCTTCGCCGCCAGGCCGTTTTCGCCGAACAGAATCGCTTTAACCTGCGCGGCATTCACCACCAGCAGCAGCACCGCATCCAGCTGCTCGACAAACCCGTCGGCCGAGGTTTGCGCGTCGCGCGCGCCAGCCTGCCGCAGCGTGTCCAGCGCGGCGGGATTAAGATCCACGCCCCAGGTGTTCAGCCCGGCGCGAATACAGGAAGTCGCCGCGCCCATTCCCATTGAACCTAAACCGATAACACAGACGTTTGAGAGTGGCACCGTAAGCCTCCGCCGTTAATTTAAGTGATTATTTGTTGTATGTTGTTAATACTGGCAGGATTACTGATGAAGAAACGTGCTATATGTCACATATTTTCACTAACCAGACTAATATTGAACATTTATTCACAACATATCCATCTCTATGATATTCATGGATTTTAACAGGCTATCCGCGCTTTCAACGCGGCAAAGATTTTCATTCGACTGGCTAAGCAAATGCTTTACACTGTGAAAAATTGATAAGCAAGGAGTGCAAAAGATGATACCCATTGAACGCCATCAGCAGATTCTGGCGCTGGTCGCCGAACGCGGCGTGGTGAGCATTGCCGAACTGACGGAGCGGCTCGGCGTATCGCATATGACCATTCGCCGGGATGTGCAAAAGCTTGAGGAGCAAGGCGCGGTGCTGTCGGTTTCCGGCGGCGTGCGTTCGGCCGACCGGCTGGCGGCGGAGCCGTCGCATCAGACGAAGACCACGCTTTACAACGCCGAGAAGAACGCTATCGGCCGCTATGCCGCCCAGCATATTCCGCGCAACAGCTGCATCTATCTGGATGCCGGCACCACCACGCTGGCGCTGGCGCGCGAGCTGCTGGACCGTGAGGATCTGCTGGTGGTGACCAATGACTTTATGGTGACCAACCTGCTGATGGAGGCGAGCGGCTGTCGGGTGATCCATACCGGCGGCACTGTTTGCCGCGACAACCGCTCCTGCGTGGGCGAAAGCGCGGCGCGCAGCCTGCGCCATCTGGCGATCGATATCGCCTTTATCTCCGCCTCCTGCTGGGGTCCGCGCGGGCTGTTTACGCCCGATGAAGATAAGGTCACGGTGAAACAGACGGTAAGCGACGTCAGCAGCAAGCGCGTACTGCTGAGCGACAGCTCGAAGTACAACAAGATTGCCACCTTTCTGGCGCTGCCGCTGCACTGCTTCGACAGCATCATTACCGATACGCAGCTTAGCGCCGCCGCACGCAGCGCGCTGAGCGAGGGGAGCTGGGAGCTGGTGCTGGCGGAGTAGCGACGCGCTAAATCCCCTTGAACCTCAGCGCTGCAATAAAAATGTCATCCTGCAGAGTTACCGTCAAAACCGGCAAGGTAATTCTCTGAATAACAGGATAAAAACATGACATTACGTTTTACGCTTATCGCTGCGGCGCTGTTGCTGGCGCAGCAGGCGCAGGCAACCACGCTGCCGCAGGCGGCGGCGCTAGCGCGCACCACCACCCCCGAATCGAACAGCCCGGCTTTTAACGCGCTGGAGCAGCAGATCCTGCAGGCGGAACGTCAGGCGTTGCAGAATGGCGCGCCGACGCTGACGCGCGACGCGCTGGAAAAGGCGAAGCAAACTCACGCGCAGGCGGACAGCGCCTGGCTCAAGGCGAGCGGCTACGACTTTCAGGTAAAAGCCAACCAGCAGGCGGGCATCGCCCTGCTCTCCAGCTTTACGGCGCTGCCGAAAATGGCGCTGGACGCTAACCGCGCCACGGTAGCGGACATTAACCTTAACGCCACCCAGGGCGCGCGACACCAGGCGCTGGCCGACGCGGAAGGCATCAGCTATCTCTATTTCACCGCCGACGCGCTCGGCCCGCGTCTCGGCAAAGCCTTCCTGGCTGCCTACGATAAAGGCGAGCTGGGCAAGGCAGCCGCGCTGATTAAAGCGACAGAGATCAGCACCAGCGCGGCGAAAAAGCACTTTAACTATCCGCGCCCCTTCCTGGCGGCGGGCAATAGCATCCATCTGGTGCCGGACGATGTGGTGGTAAAAGATGGCAAACTCTACACCGCCGACGGCGGATCCTTTCCCAGCGGGCATACCAATACGGGCGTAACTGACTCGCTGCTGCTGGCGCAGATGATCCCGGAGCGTTTTCAGGCGCTGCTGACGCGCGGCGCACGCTACGGCTACTCCCGTATCGTGCTTGGCGTGCACTACCCGCTCGACGTGATGGGTTCGCGCATGGTGGCCGAGCGCAACGTGGCGCACTTTCTTAACGATCCCGCCTATCGCAGGCTGTTCAGCGAGGCGCGTGACCAGCTACGCAGCGCGCTGGAGAAAGAGTGCGGCACTTCGCTGGCGGTATGCGCGCAAACCGTTAAGGGAGATGACAGCTATCAGGATGCGGCAATGAAGACGTTCTACCGCTTCACCATGACCTACAACCTGCCGCGACAGCACATTCAGGCGCACGCGCTCAGCGTGCCGCAGGGAGCGGAGGTGCTGCTGGAGTCGGCGCTGCCGCAGCTTTCGGCTGCGCAGCGTCGCGCATTGATGGCGAAGACGGCGCTGCCGGCAGGTTATCCGCTGTCGGGCGACACGCCGGAGCAGCAGTTCTGGCAGCGGCTGGATCTCAGCGCGGCCTTTGCGCAGGCGGGACATCGCGGATAAAAAAAAAGGGTGAGGCCTGCGCCTCACCCTTTTTTAATCATCGGCGGATTAGACTTCTTCGCTGTACTGCGGCACCGGATTACGGAAGCTGCGGGTAACAAACGCGAGGTAAACAATCCCCACGGCGGCCCAAATCAGGCCCAGCACCATCGAGCTTTCTTCCAGGTTAATCCAGAGCGCGCCAACCGTCAGCGCGCCGAGCACCGGCAGCACCAGATAGTTCAGATGGTCGCGCAGCGTGCGGTTACGCTTCTCGCGGATCCAGAACTGAGCGATCACCGACAGGTTAACAAAGGTAAACGCCACCAGCGCGCCGAAGTTAACCAGCGCCGTCGCCGTTACCAGATCGAAACGAATCGCCATCAGCGCAACGGCGCCGACCAGCAGCACGTTCAGCGACGGCGTGCGCCACTTCGGATGGATATAGCCGAAGAAACGCTCCGGGAAGACGCCATCGCGGCCCATCACGTACATCAGACGCGAAACGCCCGCGTGCGCCGCCATACCTGACGCCAGCACAGTCACTACCGAGAAGATCAGAATGCCGAACTGCAGCACATGACCAGCCACGTACAGCATGATCTCAGGCTGTGACGAATCCGGATTTTTAAAGCGCGAAATATCCGGGAAATAAAGCTGCAGGAAGTATGACGCCACGATAAAGATCAGGCCGCCGATCAGCGCCGTCAGGAAAATCGCGCGCGGAATGGTGCGCTCTGCATCTTTCGTCTCTTCCGACAGCGAGCTGATACCGTCAAAGCCAAGAAACGAGAAACAGAGAATTGTCGCACCGGTAATCATCGGCACCACATGGGCGTCAGCGGACCAGAACGGCTGCGAACTGGTAAGCGTACCCGCCCCTTCGCCATGCGCCACGCCGTAAATCACCATGCCGGTGATACCGATCATCACCACAACCTGCAACACAACGATGACGCTGTTGAAGTTCGCCACGGTTTTAATGCCGCGCAGGTTGGACATCGTCATAAACGCCACCAGCAGCACCACGAAAATCCACGACGGAATGCCGGGCACCAGCGCTTCGAAATAGTTTTTCGCCAGCAGGATATTGATCATCGGCATGAACAGGTAGTCCAGCAGAGATGACCAGCCGACCATAAAGCCGACGTGCGGACTGATCGCCTTTTGAGCGTAGGTATAAGCGGAGCCCGCAGATGGGAAGCGGCGTACCAGCTTACCGTAGCTTACGGCGGTAAACAGAATCGCAATCAGCGCAAAGGCATAGGCAGTAGCAACGTGACCGCTGGTCAGACCCGAGACGATACCGAAGGTATCAAACAGGGTCATCGGCTGCATGTAGGCAAGGCCAATCATGACGACCGGAAGCAGGGTCAGAGATTTTTTCAGGTGCGCACGCTGTGGTGCTGAGGTATCAAGCGACATGTTTCAGACCTCCCTGAGCTGCAACCTGACTGGATTGCATCACGGGAGCAAGGAAGGCGGCATTATGAGCCAGCGCGGCGCCGTAGTCATCACGGAAACGAGAGCCAGCGCGGGCCGGCTGAATGAAAAACATTCCCATCTTTGTATCCTCAGTTCGTACGCTTGCGCGTTTTTTAACGTGTATCTATCCGGGCGCGCCCGGCCTCATGCGAATCGGCTAAGTACATGCAAAAAAAATAACCGAGGCTCTTAAAAGCATCGGTTATATTCGGATTTTTGCAGGCCGCGTATTTTGCCCCAAAACGCAGGAAAAACACAAGACCCGCTAATAAGTATAGCCACTTTTTTCTCAGGCGTTTTTTAGCATCCAGTCAATCTCCGTAGCGGTGACCAGACGCTCGAACTGCATCATCTCGTGGCGCTTACAGCTGTGCCACACCGCGCCGAAACGCTCGCCCAGCAGTTTTTGCAGCGGATAGCTGCTTTCAAATTCACAAAGCGCCTCGCTCTGACGCACCGGTAGCGGAATGCCCTCCGCCTCATGGCCGTTGCCCTGTACCGGCTGCGGCAGCGGCAGCGCGGTATCCAGGCCATGCAGAATACCCGCCAGGATTGCCGACATCACCAGGTAGGGATTGGCGTCCGCGCCCGCGACGCGATACTCCACGCGGTGATTTTCCACGTCGCCGCAGGGAATGCGCAGCGCCACGGTGCGGTTGTTATGCCCCCAGGAGGCCCGCAGCGGCACATAGGCTTCCGGCACGAACCGACGATAGGCGTTGACGTTAGGCGCCAGCAGCGCCATCGACGCCGGCATCAGGTCGAGCATACCTGCCAGCGCGCGCTTTAACAGCGGCGAGTCGCTGCCGTCGTCGGTAGCGAAGGCGTTATGATCGGCGGCGTCCAGCATGCTGATATGCACATGCATGCCGCTGCCCGCATACTCTTCATAGGGTTTAGCCATAAAGGTTGCGGTCATGCCGTGGTTCTCCGCTACCTGACGGATCAGCCTTTTAAGCTGTACCGCATGGTCGCAGGCGCTCAGCACGTCGCGGGTGTGATGCAGGTTGATTTCAAACTGCCCTGGCGAGGCTTCCGCCAGCGCGCCGTCGGCGGGAATATTTTGCTGACGCGCCAGCGCGTCGATATCACGCAGCACCGCGCCAAAGTGATCCAGGTTATCGACAGAGTAGACCTGGCTCTGCATATTGCGTTCGCTGCTGCCCGGCGCACACGGCGGCTGAATATAGCCTTCGGCGTCGCGGGCCTTGTCTACCAGATAGAACTCCAGCTCTACCGCTACCACCGGAAACAGCCCTCGATTGCGCAGCTGCTGCCACAGTCGGTTAAGGACATTGCGGGGTTCAACGTCAAAGGGAGTGCCATCTTGGTTGCACATGGTCAACAGCAGTTGGGCGATGTGTTCAGGATCGGAAGCAGAGGGAACTAAGGTGCCAGGAACCGGCATACAGAGGTTGTCAGGTTCGCCGAGAGATTGTCCGAGGCCGGCTTCTTCGACGGTATTACCGAGGATATCCATGGCGAAAACCGAGGCCGGGAAATAACACCCTTTTTCCAGTTTCGCCAGCGCGGCGACCGGGATGCGCTTACCGCGAAAGACGCCATTTAAATCATTTAATAAGATATCGACATACTGCGTTTCAGGATGGCGTTCCAGCCAGGTTTTCACCTCAAGCTGGAACGCGCTGGTTCGTCTCTCTTCACTGTGACGCGTGAAGTCTTCAACTTCCACGAGGTTCGTCATGTCCCACCCGCCTTCTACCGTTAGTTGGTTTGCGCAATGCTCAAAATAACAGCCACTCTTCTAACATAGCGCCAACACAAAAAGTGTGCAAATGTAACAAAACTGTTTGAGAAACAAACAGCGCGTTGCTAGATTGGAAAAATATTGCACACTTTTACCCTTTGCGTGCTCGATCGGTGAATTTTTTGAACAGCGAGTCGAGGAATGAGATGGGCATTATTTTTAACAACCCCTTGATCGGCGTAGCGATGTGCCAGATCGATAATGGCGGCCATCCCACGCAGTCGGTGCATAACAAATACCTGACGGCGATAACCCAGGCGGGCGGCGTGCCCCTTGCCCTGCCTCATCAGCTCTGCGAGACGCCCCCTCTGCTGGAGCAGGCGCTGGCGGCGCTTGACGGCATTTTGCTGACCGGCAGCCCAAGCAATATCGAACCCTGGCAGTATGGCGAAGCGGGTAAAGAGGCGCATATCGATCCCGGCCGCGACCGGCTCGCCTTCGCCCTTATTACCTGGGCCACCAGCCGCGGGATGCCGCTGTTTGGCATCTGCCGCGGCATGCAGGAGCTGGTGGTAGCCAACGGCGGTGCGCTGTGGCGCGATCTCGACCAGCTAAAAACAGGTCTGACGCACCATGAAGAGGCGACGCAGCCGTTAAACGTACAGTACGCGCCGGCGCATGACGTTTTTCCCGAAGCGGACGGGCTGCTGGCGAGGCTGCTGGGAGACGACGCGCCACTGGCGGTTAATTCGCTGCATCATCAGGGCATCCGCGAGACAGGCCCGCAGCTGCGCATTGAGGCGCGCGCGCCGGATGGCCTGATCGAAGCGGTCAGCCTGCGCCGCCATCCCTTTGCCCTCGCGGTGCAGTGGCATCCTGAATGGCAGCCGGAACATAACGACGCCTCGCGCGCGATTTTCGCGGGGTTTATTCACGCCGCACAGCACTATCACAAGGAAAAAACACCATGAACGATGCCGCTCTGGCGCCCGGACGACGTTTATCGCAAATCCGGCAAGAGTTGGGATTGTCTCAGCGTCGCGCCGCTGAACTGTCAGGCTTAACCCACAGCGCAATCAGCACCATCGAGCAGGACAAGGTTAGCCCGGCGGTCAGCACGCTGCAGAAACTGTTAAAAGTTTATGGGCTGTCGCTGTCGGAGTTCTTCTCCGAGCCTAAAGGTAATGATGCGCCAAAGGTGATTGTCCGCCAGGAGGATCTGGTGGAGATCGGCAGCCAGGGGGTATCGCTGAAGCTGGTAGACAACGGGCAGGCGCAGCGGTCAATCGGCATGCTGCTTGAGACCTATCAGCCCGGCGCCAGCACCGGGGAAAAGCTGCGTCATCCAGGGGAAGAGACCGGCACGCTGCTGGAGGGAGAAATCACCCTGGTGGTTAACGGACAACCTTACCACCTTAACGCGGGCGAAAGTTACGTGATCGATACCGGGCTGCCGCACAGCTTTACCAATCTCTCCGCGCAGCCCTGCCGTATCGTCAGCGCCCATACGCCCGCCAATTTCTGACGCATCCGCACGCAGGAGGTTGTGATGCAACACGTTGAAAGCTACTACGCGGCGTCCGCCAACGATCATGCGCCCTGGCCGATGCTGCGGGAGAGTATCCAGTGTGACGTCTGTATTATCGGCGCAGGTTTTACCGGCCTTTCTGCTGCGCTCTACCTGACTGAGGCGGGCTACGACGTTGTGGTGCTGGAGGCGGCGCGCGTCGGCTTCGGCGCTAGCGGCCGCAACGGCGGGCAGGTGGTGAACTCCTACAGCCGCGATGTGGACGTGATCGAGCAGCGCTACGGCAAAGAGAGCGCGCGCATGCTCGGTAGCATGATGTTTGAGGGCGCCGAAATTATTCGTGACCGCATCGACCGCTACGCCATCGCCTGCGACTACCGGCCCGGCAATATTTTCGCCGCGCTCAACCTGCGCCAGATGAACCATCTGCGCCACCAGCAGCGGCTGTGGGAAAAGTATGGCAATCACGATCTGGAACTGCTGGACGAGCGCGGTATCCGGCGCGAAATCGCGACCGACCGTTATGTCGGCGGCCTGCTGGATCGGCGCGGCGGCCATCTGCATCCGCTTAACCTGGCGCTGGGCGAAGCCGAGGCGATCCGTCGTCACGGCGGGCGCATCTATGAAGGCTCGGCGGCAACGGCATTGAAGTATGGCGCGCCGAATCGGATCTCCACCGCCCACGGCGAGGTGAGCGCGACCTTCGTGATTTTCGCGGGGAATGCTTATCTGCCTTCGCAGCTGGAGCCGCGTCTGACGCGGAAAAGCATGGCGTGCGGCTCGCAAATCGTCACCAGCGAGCCGCTGAGCCGCGATCGGGCGCTGGCGCTGCTGCCGAACAATCACTGCGTCGAGGACTGCAACTATCTGCTCGACTACTTTCGGCTGACGGCCGATAACCGGCTGCTCTATGGCGGCGGCGTCGTCTATGGCGCGCGCGATCCGGGCGATATCGACGCGCTGATCCGTCCCAAGCTGCTACGCACCTTCCCGCAGCTGCGCGATATCGCCTTTAGCTATCGCTGGAGCGGCAACTTCCTGCTCACCCTCTCCAGGCTGCCGCAGTTCGGCCGGCTGGAACACAACGTCTACTTTATGCAGGGAGACAGCGGCCACGGCGTTACCTGCACCCATCTCGCCGGGAAGCTGATTTGTGAAGCGCTGCGCGGCGATGCGGAACGCTTCGACGCCTTTGCGAAGCTGCCGCACCTGCCCTTCCCCGGCGGACGGCGCTTTAAGGTGCCGCTGACCGCGATGGGCGCCGCCTGGTATGCGCTGCGCGATCGGCTCGGCGTGTGAGAGGCTGAGATTACGCCAGCGGCATTTTCGCCGGATCGTCGTAGCTGTACTCAAACCCCAGTTCGTTGCAGATACGCGAGCCGTCAATCAGCTTGCCGGTCTCGCCGGATGGCGAAGGCAAAAAGGTTGGCGGCGTCAGTCCCAGCTGGCGCGATACCTCCGGATAAAAGGCGTCGCGCGACGGATGCTTCGGCGCGCAGAGGTTATAGACCCGGCCGCCTTTCGGCGTTTGCAGCAGCAGCGTAATCGCGCTTACAACATCGTCCAGATGCACCAGGTTCACGCCGTGTGAGCCGGTACTCAGCCCGGTTTTCCCTGCCAGAAAGCGGCCAGGATGGCGGCTCGGCCCTACCAGGCCGGCAAGACGCAGAATATCGACCTGGGTGCCGGGCAGATCGTGCAGCCAGCTCTCCAGTTCCGCCAGCGTCTTGCCCGCCACCGTTTCGGGCTGCAGCGCGCTGTTCTCTTTCATTACGCCGTTGCCGCTGCCGTAGACCGAGGTCGAGCTGGTGAAAATAATGCGCGGCACCTGATTCGCCAGCGCGCTGTTCACCACGTTCTGCACCGCCTGCATATAGCTCTCGCCCCCTTCCGCCGTACGGCTGGCGGGCAAGGTGACCACCAGCGCGTCGACGCTGAACAGCATGGCGAGATCCTCGGCATCGCACTCTGTTTCCGGCGTCAGCCGTAACTGCACCGCGTCAATGCCGCAGCGTCGCGCCGCCTCGACGCCGTCCGGCGTGGTTTTACTGCCGGTGACCTGCCAGCCGCGCGCCGCCAGCGCGAGCGCGAGCGGCATGCCCAGCCATCCCAGACCGATAATTGCGACCTTCTTCATATTCTCTCCTGCGCTTGCCTCACTGCTGTTCATCTTAGTGCGCGCCGCTGCCGAACCGCAAAGATTAAAAAAGGGTTGCGCATCGCAGTTATCTTCGCTAGGTTAATCAGCACGCAAATGAATACTCATTCAGCAACGGAATTTTTTATGACACGCGTTCAGTTCAACCATCATCACCACCATCACCCTGACTAGTCTTTCAGGCGATGTGTGCTGGGAGACATTCAGATCTTCCAGTGGTGCGAACGCAAAGAGAACCCCCGGAAGATCGTCTTCCGGGGGTTTTTTTATGGGCTGGCGCAATACCTTTTCAGACAGGAATGAAAAAGAGGACAGGATCGATGTTAGATAACAAGCGCATTCGCATAGCTATGCAAAAATCTGGTCGTTTAAGCGATGACTCACGCGAACTGCTGGCGCGCTGCGGCATTAAAATCAACCTGCAGCAGCAGCGCCTGATCGCCTTCGCAGAGAACATGCCGATCGATATTCTGCGCGTGCGCGATGACGATATTCCGGGCCTGGTCATGGATGGCGTGGTCGATCTCGGCATCATTGGCGAAAACGTGCTGGAAGAGGAGCTGCTGACGCGCCGCGCGCAGGGCGACGACCCGCGCTACTTTACCCTGCGTCGCCTGGACTTCGGCGGCTGCCGCCTGTCGCTGGCGATGCCGGTAGATGAAGAGTACACCGGCCCGCAGTGTCTGAATAACGCCCGCATCGCCACCTCCTATCCTCACCTGCTGAAACAGTATCTCGACAAAAAAGGCCTCAATTTCAAACCCTGCATGCTGAATGGCTCGGTGGAAGTCGCGCCGCGCGCCGGACTGGCGGACGCGATTTGCGACTTAGTGTCAACTGGCGCCACGCTGGAAGCCAACGGCCTGCGTGAAGTTGAAGTGATCTACCGCTCAAAGGCGGTGCTGATCCAGCGCGACGGCGAAATGACTCCAGAGAAGCAGGAGCTGATCGATAAGCTGATGACCCGTATTCAGGGCGTTATCAAAGCGCGTGAATCCAAATACATCATGATGCACGCGCCGAGCGAGCGTCTGGAAGAGGTGATCCAGCTGCTGCCCGGTGCCGAGCGTCCGACCGTACTGCCGCTGGCGGGCGATCAGAGCCGCGTGGCAATGCACATGGTCAGCAGCGAAACGCTGTTCTGGGAAACCATGGAAAAACTGAAAGCGCTGGGCGCCAGCTCGATTCTGGTGCTGCCAATTGAAAAGATGATGGAGTAAGCCATGTCCTTTATGACCCCCATCGAATGGCAGCAGTGCAGCGAGGAAGAGCAGCAGGCGCTGCTGCAGCGTCCGGCTATCGCCGCCTCCGACGCCATCAGCGCCACGGTGCGCGATGTACTGGAGCAGGTAAAGCGCAACGGTGACGCGGCGCTGCGCGAGTTCAGCGCGCGCTTCGACAAGGCGCAGGTGGAGGCGCTGCGCGTCACGCCAGACCAGATAGCGGCCGCCGGTGCACGCCTGAGCCACGCCCTTAAACAGGCGATGGCCGCCGCCGTCGCCAATATCGAAACCTTCCACAACGCGCAGAAGCTGGCGGCCGTGGATGTGGAGACCCAGCCCGGCGTGCGCTGTCAGCAGATCACCCGTCCGGTGCGCTCGGTCGGCCTCTATATTCCTGGCGGCTCCGCCCCGCTCTTCTCTACCGTACTGATGCTGGCGACCCCGGCGCGCATCGCCGGCTGCAGCCGCGTGGCGCTCTGCTCACCGCCGCCGATCGCCGATGAGATCCTCTATGCGGCGCAGCTCTGCGGCGTTGAAGAGGTCTTTCAGGTCGGCGGCGCGCAGGCGATCGCCGCGCTCGCCTTCGGCACCGAGAGCGTGCCGAAAGTAGACAAAATCTTTGGGCCGGGCAACGCCTGGGTCACCGAGGCGAAACGTCAGGTGAGCCAGCGTCTCGACGGCGCGGCGATCGATATGCCCGCCGGCCCGTCGGAAGTGCTGGTTATCGCCGACGAAGGCGCAACGCCCGCCT
>NZ_DJDN01000077.1:0-624 GCF_002431095.1 Pantoea sp. UBA5923
AGGGCGAGGGCGCAGTTCAGACGGCCGTTAAGCTGGCGAAGGGCGAAAAGGTACAGAAGATTATCGATATTCCTTACCAGCTGATCACGAAAGACAATATGCAGCAGTTCGTTAACCGTAATCAGAAATAACCGATCCCGACTCAGCCGTACGGAGGTGATGTATGACCGCTTTTGCGCTTGAAGCCGAAGGCATCAGCAAGTTCTTTCCCGGTGTAAAGGCACTCGACAACGTTTCGCTGCGCGTGCGTCCGGGATCGGTGCATGCCTTGATGGGCGAAAATGGCGCGGGCAAATCCACTTTAATGAAGTGCCTGATCGGGATGTACCGTCCCGATCGGGGCACCATCCGCATTAAAGGGGAGCCGGTGCAGTTTCAGGACACCATGGACGCCTTGCGTTCAGGCATTTCCATGATCCACCAGGAACTTAATCTGGTGCCCTACATGACCGTCGCAGAGAATATATGGCTGGGACGCGAGCCGATGAAGTACGGCTTTGTTGATCACGGCAAGCTCAACCAGCAGACGCAGGCGCTGCTCAACCAGCTGAATATCCGTCTCAAGGCCGACCGTCTGGTGGGCGAGCTGAGCATCGCCGCGCAGCAGATGGTGGAGATCGCCAA
>NZ_DJDN01000077.1:700-1464 GCF_002431095.1 Pantoea sp. UBA5923
ATGGTGGAGATCGCCAAGGCGGTTTCCTGGAACGCCGATATCGTGATTATGGATGAGCCGACCTCCGCCCTGACTGAAAGCGAAGTGGCGCATCTGTTCACCATCATTCGCGACCTGCGCGCGCAGGGCAAAGCCATCATCTATATCAGCCATAAAATGGATGAGATCTTCGCCATCACCGATGAGATCAGCATCTTCCGCGACGGTAGCTGGGTCGGCAGCAATCACACCGCGCAATTTACCCGTCAGTCGCTGATCACCCAGATGGTCGGACGCGAACTGACTCAACTCTTTCCAAAATTCAACAATTCGATTGGCGAAGAGGTGCTGACGGTGCGCAACCTCAGCAGCAAAGATCGCTTTCATGACGTCAGCTTTAGCCTGCGGCGCGGCGAAATCCTTGGCGTCGCCGGGCTGGTGGGCGCGGGGCGCAGCGAGGTAATGGAAAGCCTTTTTGGCATGGAGAGCATCGACAGCGGCGAAGTGCTGATTGACGGCGTGCCGGTCAATATCGATTCGCCTTCAACGGCGATAGAGAAGGGCATGGCGTTTTTAACCGAAGACCGCAAGAAATCGGGGCTGTTTCTCGTGCTGTCGGTGATGGAGAACATGAGCATCGTCAATATGCCGGAGTACAGCGGCAAGAGCGGCTTCGTCAGTCATATCAAGATGGCGCAGGATTGTATGGAGCAGATCCGTCGGCTGAATATCAAGACGCCGACCATGGATCAAATCATCAATAACCTGAGCGGCGGCAACCAGCA
>NZ_DJDN01000077.1:1784-2446 GCF_002431095.1 Pantoea sp. UBA5923
TGAGCTGGCCAACCGCGGCGTAGCAATCATCATGGTGTCGTCGGAACTGCCGGAAATTCTCGGCATGAGCGACCGCGTGATGGTAATGCATCAGGGGCGTATTACCGGCATCCTCGATAAAGAAGAGGCCGACCAGGAAACCATTCTGTCGCTGGCATCCGAGTGAGGCGCGAGACAACTATGAGCAATATCAAAGTGACTGCCACTCCGGCAGCTGAACAGACATCATTTTTCGGCAATCTGCGGCATAAACTGCCCAAAGATACCGGCATCTTTATCGTTATGGTCGGTATCGCGCTGATTTTCGAAATAGCCGGCTGGTATGTGCGAGACCAGTCATTTCTGATGAACACCAACCGTCTGATCCTGATTGTGTTGCAGGTGGCAATCATTGGCATTATCGCCGTCGGGGTCACTCAGGTCATCATTACTACCGGTATCGATCTCTCATCGGGTTCGGTGATTGCGCTGACCGCCGTGGTGGCGGCCAGCCTGGCGCAAACTTCTGACAGCCTGTCGCCGATGTTTCCATCGCTGGTGAATATGCCTGCCGTGGTGCCTATCGGCGCGGGGATCGGCGTGGGGCTGCTGTGCGGTATGGTCAATGGCGTATTGATCACCCGCACCGGCATTCCGCCCTTTATTGCTACGCTGGGCATGAT
>NZ_DJDN01000077.1:2601-2889 GCF_002431095.1 Pantoea sp. UBA5923
GTCTCGGCGCGCGGTCTGGCGCAGTATTACACCCAGGGTAATCCGATCAGCTTCCTTTCCGACGGCTTTACCTCCATCGGCCAGGGCGCGATGCCGGTTATTATCTTTCTTGTGGTGGCGCTGCTCTTTCATATCGCGCTGAAGCACACCCGCTACGGCAAATACGTTTACGCTATTGGCGGTAATATGACCTCGGCCAAGGTCTCTGGCATTAACGTTAATAAATATCTGATTATCGTCTATACCATCGCCGGTGCGCTCTCCGGCCTGGCGGGCGTGGTGCTGGCG
>NZ_DJDN01000077.1:3067-4828 GCF_002431095.1 Pantoea sp. UBA5923
TGGCGGGCGTGGTGCTGGCGGCGCGCGTCAGCAGCGGTCAGTCAAGCATGGGGATGTCTTACGAGCTGGACGCGATCGCCGCAGCGGTTATCGGCGGCAGCAGCCTGATGGGCGGCGTCGGGCGCATTACGGGCACGCTGATTGGCGCAGTGATTTTGGGCCTGATCAAGAGTGGGTTTACCTTTGTCGGCGTCGATGCCTACGTTCAGGATATTATTAAAGGCATTATTATTGTGGCCGCCGTCTCGATTGATATGCATCGCAACCGCAAAAAACGCTGATTTCCTATGCTCAGGCCTGCCCGCTTTTAGAAAACGGGCAGGCTTTTTTTTTGCTGGCTCCCTCTCTGTTGCATACCTCTGTTTTGCTTATCTCACCCGTTCTTTTCTGCTATCCGCAATATGCACGTCTGGCTCGCACTGGCTGCACCAGCGAAGTGCATCCGCCGGGCTGTCCGTTACTGCCGCGCCATTCCTGCAGCTTATTACCTCTTTATGCGTAATCAGAAAGGCTTATTTTTCGCGCTGTTAGGATTTTTCTGCATAAGGCAGCGCGTGCCGGAAGAAAAACTGGCCTGCTAATTGCAATTTGTCTGTTACCAGGCCAGCAGGCCGCACGAACAGATGTTATTGGCATTCGGGGAATGTGACGGAGGCAAGATGAACTTAAGACGACTGAAATACTTTGTGAAAATCGTCGATATTGGCAGTTTGACGCAGGCGGCTGAAGTGCTGCACATCGCGCAACCTGCGCTCAGTCAACAGGTTGCCACGCTGGAGAACGAACTGGATCAGCAGCTGTTAATTCGTACCAAGCGCGGCGTAACGCCGACCGAAGCCGGTAAAATTCTCTATGCGCATGCGCGAACGATTTTACGGCAGTGCGAGCAGGCGCAGACGGCGGTAATCAACGCCGGACAGGTGCTCAGCGGACAGGTCTCTATCGGCATGGCGCCGGGTACGGCGGCATCCTCGCTGACCATGCCGCTGCTGCAAACGGTTCGGGAGCAGCATCCGGAAATTCTGGTTTATCTGCATGAGAACAGCGGCAGTTCACTGAATGAAAAGATAATGAACGGCCAGCTTGATATGGCGGTGCTCTACGACCGTTCGCCGACGGCGGGCATTACCAGTATGCCGCTGATAAAAGAAGAGCTTTACCTGGTCGGCGCAACCGACTGCCCCGGCGGATCGGTCGATCTGGCCCAGGTGGCGCAGATGAGCCTGTTCCTGCCGCGCGACTATAGCGCGGTGCGCAAGCGCGTTGACGAAGCCTTTTCACTGCGTCGTCTGAGCGCGCGCATTATCGGCGAGATCGAGTCTCTGTCGATGCTGACCGCCGCCGTCGCCAGCGGGATGGGCGTGACGGTGCTGCCGGAGTCTGCCGCGCGGGCGCTGGTCAGCTCAACCCAGGCCTGGATGGCGCGCATCAACAGCCCGGCGCTGCATCTGCCGCTGTCGCTGAACGTCTCGGCGCGTCTGCCGCTTTCGCCGTCCGCGCAGGCGGTGAAGGATATTTTGCTGTCGCTGCTTAACAAGCCTATGGCAGAGGAGCGTGCGCTGCTGCTGGTCAGCTAGCCTCGCTCTGGCGGCCCCACGGGGCCGCTTTACCTGTTGTGCAGGCACCAATCCAGATCCACCACCCGCTTTTGGCTTCCCATTCCCCATTACGAGTCCCGACCTTTCCCCATAAGCTCATCACTAAAAGCATTTAGACAACGCAGCCGCTTATAAAAAAATGAGAACTCACAGGCGAGGGTGT
>NZ_DJDN01000077.1:5025-5153 GCF_002431095.1 Pantoea sp. UBA5923
GGCGCGCGCGGCGGCCAGGACAACAAATCTGACTTTTGAAGACGCGAACTTATCGCTGCAAGAGCGAACCCTGGATTCAGACGACGCAGGTTGATGCTTAAAAGCGGCAGACAACGCAGCCGTTTATA
>NZ_DJDN01000036.1:0-60642 GCF_002431095.1 Pantoea sp. UBA5923
GACCGCGACGCGGAAAACTTGAGATTCCGTTTCAGCGCTACGGTGACAGCGTGCTGGGCGCGCCGCTGCTCTGGTTTCCCGCGCCCGCCGCCGATGCCGACAGCGGACTGATTCTGGCGGGTACGCATGGAGATGAGAACGCGGCCGTAGCCAGGCTCACCGCCTCGATGCGCACGCTGCCGGACCGGCTGCGTCGTCACCACGTGGTGCTGGCGGTCAATCCGGACGGGTGCCAGCTTGGCCTGCGCGCCAATGCCCACGGCGTCGACCTCAACCGTAACTTCCCGGCGGCCAACTGGCAGAGCGGCGAGACGGTTTATCGCTGGAACAGCGCCGCCGAGGCGCGCGACGTGCTGCTCTCGACCGGGGATCGGCCGGGTTCAGAGCCGGAAACTCAGGCGCTGTGCGAGCTGATTCACGGGCTGAAGCCGCGCTGGGTGGTCTCCTGGCATGAGCCGCTGGCCTGTATCGACGATCCGCGCGGCAGCGATATCGGTCACTGGCTGGCGCAGCAAACCGCGCTGCCGCTGGTCAGCAGCGTCGGTTACGACACCCCCGGCTCGTTCGGCAGCTGGTGCAACGACCTCGGTCTGCCCTGCATCACCGCCGAGATGCCGGCCATTTCGGTTGATGAAGCGACGGAGCGCTATCTGGAGGCGATGATCAACCTGCTGCGCTGGCAGCGATAAGCACCCTGCCTGCGCTGACCTGTATGGCGGGCTCGACATCCACCGCCAGCCAGGTCGGCCCGTCGAGATCGGCGAAGCGCGCTCCCGCCGCCAGCGGCAGCGCGGCATGGATAGCGCGCGAGGTGCAGATCATGCAGCCGAGCATTATCTCAAAACCGAGCGACTTCGCCGCTGTCGCCAGCGCCAGCGCTTCGGTCAGGCCGCCCGCTTTGTCCAGCTTGATGTTAATCATTTCATAACGTCCACGCAGCGCAGACAGGCTGTCGCGGGTATGGCAGCTTTCATCGGCGCAGATCGGCAGCGGATGGATAAAATTGGCCAGCGCCGCATCCTGACCGGCCGGCAGCGGCTGTTCAAGCATCGCCACGTCAAGATCCGCCAGCAGCTGGCAGCGCGCCGCCAGGCCTTCAGCCTGCCAGGATTCATTCGCGTCAACAATCAGCGTTGCCTGCGGCACCGCCGCGCGGATCGCCACCAGCCGCTCGGTGATAAAGGTATCGTCCAGTTTGATTTTCAGCAGCGTCGCGCCGTGTTGCCACAGCGCTTTGGCGCTGCTTGCCATCGCTTCAGGGGTGTCGATGCTGACGGTCTGGGCCGTCACGACCTCATCAGGCGCCGCGACGTCGTTCAGGGTCCAGAGATCCTGCTGTTGCTGGCGGCTCTGCAAATCCCACAGCGCGCTGTCGATAGCGTTGCGCGCCGCGCCGGCGGGCAGCGCCAGCTGTAAGGCTTCACGCGTCATACCCTGCTGCAACGCCGGGAGAATATCAGCGATCTGCGCCAGTACAGAGGCTTCCGTTTCGCCGTAGCGCGCATAGGGCGTCGCCTCGCCGGTGCCTTTTACGCCATCCTCTTCAATTTCTACCACTACCACTTTCGCCTCGGTGCGGCTGCCGCGGGCGATAACGAAAGGGGTATGCAGCGGCCAGGACTCGGGATAGCTTTTTACCGTTCTCATACTCTCTCCATGTAGGTCGATAACTGCGCGTCGTCTCGGATAATCTGCGTTTTTAGCTCGTAAGTCTTTTATAGATATGTCATAAACACGTTTTCAAACCATACTTACCTGTAGCCAGTCACGCTTTTTTCTGACGTTTAAGGAATCGCTATGTCTCATACTGTTCACTTTCAGGGCAACCCGGTTGAGGTTGCTGGTCACTTTCCACAGGCGGGCGAGCAGGCTAAAGCCTTTTCGCTGGTGGCGAAAAATCTCACCGACGTGTCGCTCTCTGAGTATGCAGGAAAACGCAAGGTTCTGAATATTTTTCCCAGCATCGACACCGGCGTCTGCGCCGCCTCGGTACGCCGCTTCAATCAGCTCGCCAGCGAGCTGAACAATACGGTCGTGCTCTGTATCTCTGCCGATCTGCCGTTTGCCCAGTCGCGCTTTTGCGGCGCCGATAACCTGAATAACGTCGTCACGCTCTCGACGCTGCGCGGCGCTGAATTTAAAAATGACTACGGCGTTGAAATCGCCGCGGGCGCGCTGGCGGGTCTGACGGCGCGTGCGGTCGTGGTGCTGGATGAGCAGGATAAGGTGTTGTACAGCCAGCTGGTGGATGAAATCACCACCGAACCTGATTACGATTCCGCGCTGGCGGTACTGAAGTAGTATTAACGGCGGCGGCGCCTCTTAGCCGCCGCTTTTCTCTTCCTTTTCGCCGCGTTTCTGCCCTAACCCATATTCGCGCAGTTTATTAGCGATCGCCGTATGCGATACGCCGAGGCGTTTCGCCAGCTTGCGGGTGCTGGGATAGGACAGATAAAGACGCGTCAGCACAGAGCGCTCGAAGCGGCTGGTAATCTCGTCAAGGGTGCCTTCCATCGCCTCTTCGCCCAGCGAGGCATCCAGCGCCTGCTCAGGCAGCACGATATCCTGCGGGCGCAGCTCGTGCCCTTCTAACTGCGTCAATGCGCGATAGAGCGCATTCTTCAACTGACGCACGTTGCCCGGCCAGTTGTAGCGCGTCAGCAGTCCGTTAAGCTGCGGCGACAGGCGCGGACGCGGAATGCCCTGCTCATCGGCAAAGCGCGCCACAAACATTTCGGTGAGCGGCAGAATGTCCTGCGGACGCTCGCGCAGCGGCGGCAGATGCAGCGTTAATACGTTAAGGCGATAAAAGAGATCTTCACGGAACTCGCCGCGCTGCACCAGCTCAATCAGGTTTTTCTGCGTGGCGCAGATGACGCGCACGTCCACATGGACTTCATGCTCTTCCCCGACGCGACGGAACGTTCCGTCATTCAGGAAGCGCAGCAGCTTGGTCTGCATGCGCGGCGACATTTCGCCGATCTCGTCAAGCAGAACCGAGCCGCCATTGGCCTGTTCAAAGAAGCCTTTCTTGCCCTCTAAGGCGTTCGGGTAGGCGCCAGCGGCATGACCAAAAAGCTCGCTCTCTGCAACGTCATCCGGCAGCGAGGCGCAGTTCAGCGCCAGGAAAGGCTTCTTGCCGCGCGCGCTACGCAGATGGCAGGCACGCGCCAGCATCTCTTTACCGGTACCGGTATCGCCGACAATCAGCAGCGGCGCGTCATGCATCGCCAGCTTGCGCGCCTGGTCGATCACCTGACGCATTTTCGGCGTCACCGCAATAATATGATCGAACTCCGACTCGTCGGTCACCACCAGGTTTTGCAGCTGGCGTCCCATGCGCGCGGTAGATTTTAGCATCACCATCGCGCCCACCGGCTGGTCACCCGCACCTTCATCGGCGGTGAGATAGACAGGATGCGCTTCCATCAGAAAATCGCGGCCGTCGATCACAACATGCTGCGCCTGCGCCTCAACGCGGTCGCTCTCCAGCCAGCGTTGAAAATTAAAGCCGCTAATCAGATTACCTGCGCTGTAGTTGCGAATTTTCTGCTCGTCGAGATCGAACAGGTTCTGCGCCGCCGGGTTCGCCAGCTCGACTTTACTTTTCAGGTCAATGGAAAACACCGGCTCTGGCATCGCCACCAGCAGCGCGCTCAGGGCGCGATGCTCCCGCTCCGAAGGCATATAGGCGACGGTACGCACGTCGGTGACGCCAGGCGTACGGCGGATTTCCGCCATCAGGCTGCTGAACTGATCGAATTCAAGCGCAGAGAAGTTGAGATAAATACGGCCAAGGGCCGCAATTTCGATGCCGCGTAAATCAATATTACGGGCGACTAACAGATCGAGCAGCTCACGCGCCAGACCGATGCGGTCCTGGCAGAAGACTTCAAGACGCATTGCGATGGCCTTAGTCAGGTAAAGAATCTGGAGATAATACGCTAACTTGCAACAGGTCTGAAGAGGCGTGGAAGCAAAAGTTGACACCGGTGTTCATCCTGCGGTGCGCGCCGCCCAGGCGACGGCGCACCGGCAGGAAGAGGCCCTTAGCTTTCGCGCTTCGCACCGCTTTTTGGCAGCGTCTCTTTAAGCTGGCTAATAAGATCGCGACGAAAGTCGCCCAGGCGCGGCTTATCATCCTCCAGCCAGGGCAGTGGGCGACACAGCTCCATCGCCTTGATGCCGAGCCGCGCGGTCAGCAGACCCGCGCCGATGCCCTGGGCGGCGCGCGCTGAGAGTCGGGCGGCGATATCCTGCGACATCCAGTCCATCCCCACTTCCCGCACCAGCTCCGACGCACCGGCGAACGCCATATTCAGCAACACCAGTCGAAACAGCCGCAGCCGACTGAAGTAGCCCAGTTCGATACCGTAGATGGCGGCGATACGATTGACCAGCCGCAGGTTGCGCCAGGCGATAAACGCCATATCCACCAGCGCCAGCGGACTGACGGCAATCATCAGCGTTGACTCCGCCGCGTGGCGGCCGATTTCGCGCCGCGCCTGACGATCCTGCACCGGTTGCACCAGCTGCGCATAGAGCTGAACGGTTTCGCGATCGTTCTGGGTTTCATGCAGCGAGGCGTGCCAGCGCTGCAGCGCCGGGTGCGCCTGATCTATGCCCGCCTGCTGCGCCAGCTTTTCGCAAAAAGCGCGGCCTTTGCCGACGCTATGGCTGTGCAGCAGTTCACGTCCGACGTCGCGCGCTTCGGCGCGCTCGCGTAGCTTATAGAGACGACGCCACTCGCTGGTCAGCGCACCGACGCCAGCGATGACGATAAGCCCGCCAGCCGCGCCGCTGCCGAGCGCGAACCAGTCGCGCGTCAGCCAGGCGTCATGCATCCACTGGACGCTCTGCGCCGCAACGCTTACGGCAAACAGCGCGACGCCCACGCCAACCAGTCTGCGCCACAGGCTGCGCTTCGGGCGCAATGCCTGCTCAACCGCCCGCTCTCCCGCGCCCTCTTCCATCACGTCGCCAGCCTGCTCGTCAACGGCGAGAAACGCCTGCTGTGCCTCATCGTCAAATGCCTGCGCCGGGCGCAGCGGCCGCTCAGCTGGGGCCTCCAGCGGCCGGGCGAAATCAATACGCGGCTTCAGTTTTTCATCGTTCATCGCAGCTTGTCTCCTAATAAAAATTCCAGCGCGGCATCCATGCGGATATGGGGCAGCAGACGATCGATATCGAGCGGCTGCGGCCGGAACTGTTCAAACTGAAAACCCTGCTGCTGCCAGAAGGCCTGTCCCGGCAACCGCGGCGGTACTTCGCCTGGATAGAAAGTCAGGGCTTCGCCATCCGCCAGTCGATCGCCGCGCAGCGCCGGGATCTTCTCGCCGCGATGATCCACCAGCCCGCTTTGCGTAGCCTGCACCGACGCCAGCCCGATGCACTCCATGCTGATGCCCTCGAACGCCGCGTTTTGCCAGGCGTCCTGTACCAGCTGCTGCAGCAGCGACACCATATTCGCGTGCTGATCGGCGGTGATATGGTCAGCTTTGGTGGCGGCGAACAGCAGCTTGTCGATCACCGGCGCGAACAGGCGACGGAACAGGGTACGCTGTCCGTAGTGGAAACTCTGCATCAGCTGAGTCAGCGCCAGCCGCATATCGTTAAACGCCTGAGGGCCGCTGTTCAGCGGCTGCAGGCAATCCACCAGGACAATCTGGCGATCGAAGCGCAGGAAGTGGTTGCGGTAAAAATCCTTCACCACATGCTGACAGTAGTAGCGGAAACGCTGCTGCAGCATGGCGAAGTTGCTGCCTTTGTCGGCCTGCGCCAGTTTGCCGCGCTCAGATTCATCCTTCAGCGGCCAGGGAAAAAACTGCAGCGCCGGTGCGCCCGCCATCTCACCAGGCAGCACAAAGCGGCCGGGCTGGATAAAGTGCAGCCCTTCGGCTTTACAGCGGTGCAGATAGTCGGTCCAGGCGGCGGCGATGGCGGCCAGCCGGTTTTCGTCGGCAGGCGCAAAGGGATCGAGCGACGTGCACAGCTCACGCCACGGCTGCGCCCACTGTGCGCGATCGCCCTGCAGCAGGCCCAACATCTGTCGTGACCAGTCGAGGTAATCCTGCGCCAGCATCGGCAGGTCGAGCAGCCATTCGCCGGGATAGTCGACGATTTCCAGATAGAGCGTCGCGCTCTCTTTGAAATGGCGCAGCAGCGAATCCTGCGAACGATAGCGCAACGCCAGCCGCATTTCGCTGACGCCGCGCGTCGGGGTCGGCCAGGCGGGCGGCGTGCCATAAAGCTGCGCCAGCCCTTCATCGTAGGTGAAACGCGCTGTGCCCATGTCGCGTTGCGGAATGCGCTTGACGCCCAGCAGGCGCTCGTCGCGCACCACGGAAAAGAGCGGCAGCCGCGCACCGCTGTGCACGTTAAGCAACTGGTTAACGAGTGAGGTGATAAAAGCGGTTTTGCCGCTGCGGCTCAGGCCGGTTACCGCCAGGCGCAGATGACGATCCGCGCCGCGGTTGAGTAATGAGAGTAGTTCAGACTTGTTTATCATCTTTTTCCCTGATGAAGCGCGCCGCCGCCCGCTTCATTACGCGCTGCAGCAACGGCTCCAGCGCCAGGGAAAGCAGAATGCGCAGAGGACGACGCGCAACCGATTTTACTGCCCAGCCGGTCAGACCGGCAGGCCCGTAGCTCACGGCATTGATAATGATGAATTTCCCGACCGACTTCAACGCGGGGGTCGCGCGGCGGCGAAAAGAGGACGTACGTGAATATAACAAAGTAAACCTCCGGTTGATCAGCATAACGGGGCCAGAGCGGCCCCGCTCAGGAAAGGTCAGAGCTGGCGAAAGCGGCTGCGCACGCTGAAGGTTTCAGACGTTACGTAACGCTCTATCTCGCGCACGCTGTACTCATCGCGACGCAGCGCGCTCTCCAGCCGGTCCAGCAGTTCGCCAGCGTTCGGCTTGCCCGCGCCCTCTTCAGCATCCGCGGGTTTAGGATCGAGTACATATCCCAGGATAAAATAGGCGCTGACGGTAATGGCAAACAGGCCGAAAAAGAGCGACAGCACCACTATTACGCGCAGCAGACGCACCGGGATATCGAGGTACTCCGCCACGCCGGCGCAGACGCCCATCAGCTTCCCTTCTTCCGGTTTGCGCCACAGCTTACGTTTAATCATGGCTGCCTCCATTTAGGATGCTCAGCGTCCAGAATGGACTCCAGCGCCTGGATGCGGTCGCGCATCCGTTCAGCTTCCTGCGTTAGCTGCTGCAGGCGCTGAAGATCGCCTGCCGACAGGTCATTGCCGCTGCGGCGATTGCTGTAGTGCAGCCATAACCAGATCGGCAACACAAAGAGCACGAAAATGGTCAGCGGTATAGCGAGAAAAAGTGCGCTCATTGACTCTCCTTAATCAGTCTCGCAGACAGGATCATTATTATTCGCTACGGTTCATTTTGGCTTTCAGCGCTTCCAGCTGCTGACTGATCTCATCATCGGCCTGCAGATCGGCAAACTGCGCGTCCAGTGATTTTGGCTTACCGAAACGCTGGCTTTCCGCTTCTGCTTCCATATGGTCGATGCGACGCTCAAAAGATTCAAAACGCGCCATGGCTTCATCCAGCTTGCCGCTGTCGAGCTGACGGCGCGCATCACGGGAAGTAGAGGCCGCCTGGTGACGCAGCGTCAGCGCCTGTTGACGCGCGCGAGTTTCGCTCAGTTTTTTCTCCAGCTCGCCGATTTCGCCCTTCATGCGCTCCAGCGTCTCTTCAACGTGCACCACTTCCTGCTGCAGCGAGGCGATAAGGTCGGTGAGCTTCTGTTTTTCGATCAGGGCCGCACGCGCCAGATCTTCTTTCTCTTTGCGCAGCGCCAGCTCCGCTTTTTCCTGCCATTCGGCCTGCTGAATTTCCGCCTGTTCAATGCGGCGGTTCAGCTGTTTTTTCTCCGCCAGCGCGCGCGCCGAGGTGGAGCGCACTTCAATCAGCGTGTCTTCCATCTCCTGAATCATCAGGCGTACCAGTTTCTGCGGATCTTCCGCACGCTCCAGCAGCGAATTGATGTTGGCGTTAACGATATCGGCGAAACGAGAAAAAATACCCATAATGATGTTCCTCTTTGATTATGTTGGTGCGCCATGCGCTGATTGTTATATACAAAAGGCGTGCCAGTTTTTATTTACTTGATTTTGAAGGGTATTTATATTTTACAGCGCAGCGCGCGTCGCGTAAGGTAGTTAAATTGATTAACAGGTGGTGAATTTCATCATGGCTGGCAGCAACGATAATCTGTTGGGTGAATCCAACAACTTTCTGGAAGTGCTTGAACAGGTCTCTATGCTGGCACCGCTGGAAAAGCCCGTACTGGTCGTGGGCGAACGCGGCACCGGCAAAGAGCTGATCGCCAGCCGCCTGCACTATCTTTCCGACCGCTGGCAAGGCCCGTTTATCTCGCTTAACTGCGCCGCGCTAAATGAAAATCTGCTCGATTCTGAGCTGTTCGGCCATGAGGCCGGTGCCTTTACCGGCGCGCAGAAGCGTCACCTGGGCCGCTTTGAGCGTGCAGATGGCGGCACGCTGTTTCTCGACGAACTGGCGACCGCGCCGATGCTGGTGCAGGAGAAGCTGCTGCGGGTTATTGAATATGGTCAGCTTGAGCGCGTCGGCGGCAATCACGCTTTGCAGGTGAATGTAAGGCTGGTTTGCGCCACCAACGAAGATTTACCCGCGCTGGCGGCGGCAGGAAAATTCCGCGCCGACCTGCTCGATCGCCTCGCCTTCGACGTAGTGCAGCTACCGCCGCTGCGCGAGCGGCGCAGCGATATTCTGGTGATGGCGGAGCATTTCGCGATTCAGATGTGCCGTGAACTGGGGCTGCCGCTGTTTCCGGGCTTTACGCCCGAGGCGCAGGAGACGCTGCTGGCGTACCAGTGGCCCGGCAACGTGCGTGAACTCAAAAACGTGGTGGAACGCTCGGTTTACCGTCATAACAGCAGCGAAGCGCCGCTGGACAGGATTATCATTAATCCCTTTGCGCCGCGCACGCAGCCAGCGATTACAGCGCAGGAAGAAACAAGCGGCGACCTGCCCGCTTTGCCGCTCGATCTGCGCCAGTGGCAAAACCAGCAGGAGCGCGCGCTGGTAGAGGCCAGTTTGCAGCAGGCGAAATATAATCAGCGCCGCGCCGCCGAACTGCTGGGCGTGACCTATCACCAGTTGAGGGCGATGATGAAAAAACACGGGGTGGAAAAGGAATGAAAGCATTAAAAATAAGTCAGTTGGATGACAAAACGCATGGTTTCAAGTGCTTGCTTTCCATTCAGTAAATGGCTGTTTGTAGTAATTTTTAATTGAGATTTGGGGAAGGGATTTTACATCAAATCGGCGAGGCAGCACGTCAGAAGCTAATGATCTCTTACATGATCTTACTCAGCATCACCCTTTTCTTTTACTCTTCGTCGACAATGCGTTGGCCGGTTTCGGTGGGCATGCAGTGTTAGCCCTTCATTTTTCAAAGATATTTCCTTTTGCAATAGTCCCAGGCTGGCAATTTTAAATGAATTTGTTCGCTTTATTGCCCCTGCCTCAGCCCAGGATATTGCTACACGATCATAATCGAGAGAGTAACCTCCCAGACATTGGGCTCGGCTGGGATAAACTTTCACTCGTCACTATAAAGAGAGCAATTGAGGATCCGAGCCCAGGGTGGGCCCTAATGCAGCGGTGTTACAGTCTTAGCTGGCCTGGGATGAATGCCCGCTTTGTGCAAAAAGCACAGATTATTCATGTATAAGGTCGGTTGACTGGTCAAAGACTATCTCCTGATAGCTGACTTAATATTTTTTTAAGGTTTTTCCCGTATGGGTCGATAAAAACAAGAACGACAGAAACGTAAGGAGATGCGCATGTATGGAAAACTGGTCATTACAGGAATAATGGTAACGTTGTTGAGTGGATGTACAGCGGGGTTTAGGCCTTCGCTGGAAGACTATAAGGGTTCAGATGCGGCCCGGATTCGTGCTGCATCTGATGGCAACACAGCCCTGCAATTTTATGAAAAACAGACGAATGGCTGTTATAAAAAAGTTTTAGAGCGCCGTATTACGGCAGGTCTGGCAATTCTCGGTATTCCGGTGACAGGAAATAAAAGAATTGGAATGCCAGACTCATCTAACAACAAGGGAAGTTTTATAAATGAATTTACTATCAAGCCGGGGCAACTGGTGACGGTAATTCATTACTGGACACAAGCTGGCTACTATCAAAATACAGAACGATCTGTCTCTGATAGATTCATTCCTCAGCCAAATCATGATTACGATATCGTCGTTACTGGCTCAGAATTTGGCGGAGATAGCGTATCGGTAAGAGATCTGGATTCAAGCGCTAAGATAGTAGGATGGGAAGGCAATTATTGCCCCTCCGGTATATTTGATTAACTTCATGATGCAGGTCGCCGTCTGTACGTTTAAGCCCACCCAAGAGTGGGCTTTTTAATACTCGCTGGATAAAAACTTTTCTGTAAAATGATAAAACAACAGGTTTCAGAGAGTAACAGCGGAAACTTTTCTCAATATATGGGCCGAAGCGCAGAAAATAGCCATCAGGATCCTGGACGAGAAACACTCTGGTTACTCCATGTTCATGCACCCGGGCAAATATTTGTTCGGTATCATCTACCTCTATCTGAAAATTGACGCCTCGCCCTGAGGGTCTGGCAAGTTCTGTTGTGTTTCATCCACCTGGATGATATTGCTAAAGCATTAGTTGCGCCTCACCAAGGCTAATACAGGCAAAAACCGGTACTCTGGCCTGATCTTAATTCTGAAGCCAGGCAAATTAGTATAGAAGTTCAAGGAAAAGGGAAAATCCGTTACGGTGAGCTCGGGAACGATGCGGTTTCAGTAAGATTCGTTCGTATCAGTCATGTTTTTCATCTTTTTTGACTTCTGCAGCATACACCAGATGACTTGTAGGGGTTTCGTGGCCGGGATGTTATGTTCAACACAAGGGAATTAACCAGTCATTATAACTGAAACGTCTCCTGTTTGATCATAGCGGGCATTGCCTGCGCATCGGTCCGCTTTGTGCCACAAGCAGATGATAATGCATTGCCTCAGCATTGGGATGCAATGCAACACTCTCAGGTAAAAGGCCAAAAATTTGAATAAGGCACACATATTTTTAACTGAGACAATGGAAAACGTCTCTTAAAAAACCGCCCTTTATCGACCCAACCGCATAAGGCCATGCCCTCTTCGCATTCAAGCACAACCATTGTTCTTCTTCTTTTTCGACGTCGAACAATTGTGCCCGCTTCAGTCATGTTGATGCCTTTCTTGAAAAATCTTTCTCATCAACAGCTCTGTTCAAGAGCACCGATTTGACAATAAATTCGTTACACCTGTTGAGTTCTTCCTTATCAGGCTGAATTTTTCCGTATACCCGCATCCCTTCCAGCATCATAAAAATGCTCAGGGCCATTACTCGCGCGTCCTCATCCCGCCGAAAGACCTGTTGCGCCTGCCCCTTGCTCAATATACTTTCTAACTGATTGATTATTGAATTAAATTTAGTAGATACCTTTCTTTTTACTTCTTCATCACCCGGTAAAAGTTCACTGGCAGCAGCAATGGTAAAGCAACCTTTCTCTCCATCAGGGGCAGATGATACTAGAGCCACAAATTCGAGCGTTTCACGCAATGCAGCTTCTGGCGATAAATCCGCATTGCGTTTCGCTCCTCTGGTAACGCCTTCATCCATGTATTGTTGTAATGCCGCAAGATAGATTGTTCGCTTATCGGGATAGAGTTTATAAATACTGGCGCTTGCTAAGCCTGACGCTTTCATTAGATCGGCCATAGACGTTGCCCGATATCCTTTCTGCCAGAAACATTCCAGCGCAGTATTCAGAAAATCCTCTGGATCGAATTCTCGGGGTCTGCCAACAGATGATTTCATTTCATTCTCCCATGCTGATGATCAATTGTAGATCGATCAATCTACAATTGAAAGCACTTGTATATCTCTCGCTTTCAAACCCACCTTTTCTGCTTGGTGCTGCTTTAAGTACACCAACGGTATGTCTGCTTTTTGTTTATAGCGGACAGATGAGATCAGCAGCAAGCTGGCTTACAGCGTACCGCCAGGCAGGCGCGCCCATTACGGAAATCAAATAGCATATTCAGTAAAGCGCGAACGGCCGGATTTAAGCGACCACTTTCGAGCCAGAGAACGATCAGGTTATGCCGTTCAACGGAAAATTCAGCCAGAACTGAATGGCAATATTCATGCTTCGCTGTTAGCGATATCTGCCAGCAGGAGCGTCGTTACAATCCTGTTCCTGATTGCAGGCATAAGCCCCTGATGACATGACTTCCTGGCGAACTGCCCCTGATATTTACAAGGGCAGTCGCAACACCTAAGAATTAACCTACTTCCTGCATCAACGCTACCGCATCTTCTCCCGCAGGAATACGCAACGGTGCAGTGGAATCGGTGGCGGCACGCCATATCGCTTCCGCAACATCAAGCGCTTTGGTAGTGGATTGCGGCTGCTGCATACCGGTAAGTACCCGGTCAAACAGGGGCTGATAGGGTTCAGGCTGGGTGTGATCCATGCGCGACATGGCGTTTTTGCCGAAGTCAGTGGTCGGAGCCATGCCCGGTAGAACCAGATGTACGTTGATGTTGAACGGCTGTAACTCAAGCGCCAGCGATTCCGTAAAGGCATTCACCGCTGCCTTACTTGCCGTGTAGACCGCCAGTAATGGAAGAGATTTAAGCGTTACCGTAGAGGTGACGTTAATCACCGTACCGCTTTGTTTCGCGCGAAACTGCGGCAGCACAGCCTGCGTCATCGCGATGGTGCCGAGAGTATTAGTCTCAAACACATCGCGCACCGTAGACATTTCCATGCCTTCCAGCGCTGCAAGTACCCCTATCCCGGCGTTGTTCACCAGAACATCAATCTCGCCTGCTTCTGCGACAGCCTGCCTGATACTGGCCTCATTACTGACATCCAGTGGCAGCAGACGCAGATTTTCTGAATCTGGAAACAGATCGGCTTGTGGTTTACGCATAGTGGCGATCACTTTCCAGCCACGCTCGAGGAAATAGAGAGCCGTTTCATGCCCAAAGCCTGAAGAACAACCGGTGATTAAGATAGTTTTCACATTTCACTCCTGTCTGGTATTGAGTCAGGTGATTACTATATAGTCAGCCCTCTGTACTCACTACAACGCAGCGTCCAGCATTCATTCGCAGGAGTCCAAATGATCGATCCTTTAGCCGAGATAGTGTCGCTGCTGCAGCCGCAAGCGGCATTCTCTAAGCGTGTGTGCGCCAGTGGCCGCTGGCGAGTAAATCGCAGTGAAACTGGTCAGCCGTTCTACTGCCTGATGCTGGAAGGT
Source organism: Pantoea sp. UBA5923 (assembly GCF_002431095.1). Lineage (NCBI taxonomy): Bacteria > Pseudomonadati > Pseudomonadota > Gammaproteobacteria > Enterobacterales > Erwiniaceae > Pantoea > Pantoea sp. UBA5923. The sequence goes on from NZ_DJDN01000036.1 coordinate 13,373, forward strand.
TGCAGTGAGCTGACTATAAAAGGAAACCCGCCCATTACCCTGGAGAAGGGAGATTTTGTACTTATCCCCGCGGCGCTGGAGTTTTGTATGAGCAGCGTCGAACCGCCAGCCGCCGATGCGCCGGAAACCCTGCCGCAAATGCTCGCGCCCGGGGAATTCTGGGTAGGCGATCCAGGACAACCCGCTGATGTACAAACCCTGATTGGCTATTGCCAGTTCGACGCGCCCGATGCCGGGCTAATAGTCTCGTTGCTACCGCAGTTTATTCATGTTCGAGGCGAGTCACGTCTGACGATGCTGGTCCAGTTGGTGATAGATGAATGTCGCGCACAACGTTCCGCGCGCGATATAGTCCTGGAACGATTGCTGGAGCTGTTATTAATTGAAGCGCTACGATCGATATTGATCTGCAATGCATGTCCGGGCGTGATGAGTGGGCTGGCTGATGAGCGCGTGTCAGCGGCGATCCGCGCCATTCACGCCCGGCCAGAGTATAGCTGGACGGTCGCCGAACTGGCGAAAACAGCGGCTATGTCACGTTCCGCATTCTTTGTACGCTTCCGGGAAGCGGTTGGCGTGGCGCCGATGGACTATCTGCTGACCTGGCGAATGGCACTGGCAAAAAAACTTTTACGCGGCAAAGATATGACGGTGGCCGAAGTGGCTGAGCACGTTGGCTATCGCTCTGCCAGCGCTTTTAGCGTTGCTTTTTCCCGCCATGCTGGGATTACGCCGGTAAAATATGAATAGGTTTCTTTCGGTGTCAGCAGACATTGCCTGAGGGCTTATGGAGGCGGTGCTTCAGGCTCAGTCAGAACCGTAAAGCTTTCGGAGTCACAACGAATAATGCTGCATATGCACTTTATTGTTCCTGCGGTTTCACTGTGGGGGGCACCTGACACCGCTGCGCTATATGTCGATGGCGTAATCCATGACTGATTTCGGATGAGACGAAAACCTAAAAAAGGCTCATAACGGGGCCATGATGATAAAAATAATAAGTTATACCGGTGGTTTATTACCAGTCGTGAAAGGCTAAGGCCCGCCTTTCGCTGATAGCAGAAGACTAAGAGCAACATGATGCTCTGTCGACCTCCCCCACCCCGGAACCCATATGGAATCTCATAGCCCTTATCAGGTATCGCGTTAACGGTTGCCCGCCAGCCTCCCTCACTATTTGGGACTTTGGTATCGGGTCGTTTGCCCCTGTATTATTTGGGAGAGTAATGCACTCAAGCCAGAGTTGGGCGATGGCTTATCTGGTGCTGGCTGCCGGAGGAGTAATTACAGCCATGACTGCTGTAACGCTCAGGCTAAGAAATTAACCTGAGCGTTATGATTTTATTCGCTCTGTTCTGACCTGAGCGCTGTGCTGTCAGAAATAGCAGAAATGTAATGGTTTTTTTATCGAATCCCTTCCTTCAGTAGCCAGAGCTATATGAGCCCAATTGCGGTCATATCATTGCTGGGGCACATTTTCGAGCCAGAAGCAGAGCCCAATCGACAATACTTGCCTGTGAAGAACAGACACGTAATAAAATCCATTTAACTCAAATAATTACCTGTTCAGCTTAGCCCGCCCTGTCTTACCAGGGCCTTCATTTAGCTCTTTTCAACCCCCGTGGAGCCATCAATTCACTACCTGTTTTCGTTTGATCCACTTCACACTTCCACAAAAAACAACACAAAACAATAACAAGATATAAATCTATAAAAAAGAAACATAATAAAATAAAAAACCAAAAAATAACCATAAAAGCCAATGAATAAATATTAAATATTGTTTTATCAAAAAATTCACTGCACCAACCCAGAAAGAACCTATTGATATAAGTTGTTTTGTTTGGGAATATCCTTGAAAGCAAAACATCAACAACAAAACAACACCAGAAGAGCATCTACCCCCGAGAGGTTTTTTTTATGAAAAAGATTGCCATTATCGGAAGCAGTGGAGGAAATCTCTACAACCTGGGCGGTGCAGACCCAGAGAAGCTGCTCGCCGAAATTTACGTTCAGTGTGAAGCTGCGGGCATCGAGGTTGGCGCAGTGCAGTTTATTGCTGCTGAAGCCTCCATGGATAATGCCAAACCCACCACGCCTGCCAGCGTGTATACGCTCCCGGACGGTAGCGGTTCAAAACCCAAACGAACTTTTGACGGCAAACTGTCCGAGGTTAATGACGCCATGAAGGACACTGACGCCGCGATCGCCAGTGAAATTCGCAGCGGCAATATCCACGGCCTCATCGTCATGAGCGCAGATCCAGGCAGTGCGAACAGAGAAGTATTCAGAGCTGCGGCCGAAACCAAAGTGCCGATTGTAGGCACAGGTGGCACCTCTATGGCTATGATTGCCGCCTCAGGGGCAAAAGTTGTCGCGACATCCGGGACAACCGGAACAACAAGCCGGACCCGGGCCGTTTCCTTTGCTGCCTCTCTCGCAAAACACTGGGGTATGAAATATCGCCCGAATCTGGGTGGCGCCACCACTGGCAGTGTGGGTTCTGGCCAGAGCCTGCTCAAACGTATCAATATCCGCAGCATTATGATCCCAGCCTTGCCGGGATTCATTGCCATGGCTCTGGTGCTGGCCGCAAGTCATATTCCCGGACTGGGAAAACTTAATGACATCTTTGAAATTCTGCTTAAGGGACTGCCGGTGCTGGTGGCCGTTCTGGCCGCGAAGCAGGTTTCAGAACTTGATGAGGTGTCAATCGTATCTGGGGTGGTCGCAGGCGTACTATCGGTAGAAGGTGGACTGATTGGCGGGATCATCGGCGGCCTGTTAGCCGGTATATTCGTGCGCTATCTGTTCGAGTTGTGCCTGAACTGGCGCTTTCCTATGACGACCGTCAACATCGTGGCGGGCGGTATTTCGGGTCTTGCTGCCGGTCTGATTATGCATTATCTGCTCAGTCCACTCGCCCTGATGGCCGGTGACTATATCAAGCTGGCTATTTCAGCCACCCTTGCCTACAGCCCTATCCTGGCGGGTTTGCTTGCAGGGCTGGTTATCTGGCCGGCAATACTTGCTGGTATATACCACGCAGTCATTCTGCCGCTGGTTCTGCTGGAAATGGAAAAATCGGGCGTTAGCTTCCTGGGTGCTGTAGATATGGTTGGCCTGGTTATGGTCGCCGCAGGCATCAACCTGGCCAATATGATTGCTCCACGCGAAAAAAGTGAAGCAGCTGTCGCCACGCCGGGATTACTGATCAATATCGGCTTCGGGACTTTTGTCGAATCTGCTTATCCCTTCATGTTCGCAAATAAAGTCGTGTTCATCTCAGCAATTGTTTATGCGGGGCTGGGCGGCATGTTGCTGGGATATTTCAAAATTATGGGCGTCGCTTATGTGCCCGCATTCGTTTCGCCTTTCATGTCAAGTAATGCGCTGAATATGGCGATTGTAATGGCCACAATCCTGGTGCTCACCTGTATTACGACCGTGATTGCCAACCGCTTTAAAGCCGTCTCGAAAAAAGAAGAGTCTACCCAGGTAGCTCAGTCTGTTAAATAACTCACCAGTCTCAAAGAGGTAAATCATGTTTAAAGGTGATATGAATAAAAAACGTGCCGCAGCCATTAAAAAAGTGAAGGATGCGATTGCACTTCACGGCGGCCAGACAATTTTAAGTACAGGGATCACTGGTGATGATGCGCGCCTCGCAAAAGCAGTCTGCGAAGCGGGTGTAAAACTGCTGGAACCTAACCATCCGGCACTGGCGCTTGCTCGCGGCCATCGTGGCGTAACAAATATGCATGCCGCTGAGCAGATTCGTCACGAAATTTCTAACACCCAGATGGCGGAAGCCTGTCAGGGCGTCCGCAACGTCGTGCCTGATGACGTCTTCATCACCGTGGGTATTTCAGGCGGCTTTACCGAAACGCTGCCAGTCCCGCTGACCGACGAGCATATTCTTGAAATCGCCCGTTCGGGTGCAGATGGCCTGCATACGCATAAATCAGACTGGGATGACCTGAAAGAAGTGGTCGATCTGGCACACAAATATGGTCTGACGGTAGATGCCTATATCGGCCACCCTGACGATTTGCATACCTTTGGCTTGCCGGCTCGTACACCTGAAGAGGTTGCTCAGGTCGCAAAACGCATGCAGGACATTGGCGTGGATATGATTGGTCTGATGACTGGAATGAGCTATGAAGGTGTCGCTGCAGGTGAGATCCCGCAGGTTATCAAAGACCGTTTGCATGCGCTGGTCAATGCAGTAGACGTACCGACCCTGGCTGAAGGCGGCATTAATGTCCGCAACGCGCAGGCTTTCCGCAATACCGGCGTAAACATTCTGGTAGTAGGTACGGCAATCGATAATATGGTGCAGGCAGCAGCAAAAGAAGCCGTTTTACCGTTTATTCAGCACTAATTTTCCTTTTAAAAAGGAGCTTCGGCTCCTTTTTTTGGAGTATAAGATGAAACTTATCGCTCTTGATATGGACGGAACGCTTCTGAACTCTCAGGGCCATATTTCTGCAGCAAACCGGAGCGCGCTTAAAGAATTCACAGAACGTACCGACGGTTATATTGCCGTCTGCTCTGCCCGACCGCTGAGAACCTTATTATCCCTTCTGAAAAGCGAACAGGTCATTGCAAGCATACGTTATGTTGCAGGATTTAATGGTGGACAAATCTTTGATGTTTTGAATGATAAAATTATATTTGAGCGAAAAATGACACGGACGGAAATCCGTAGCATTGACGCAGCCGTTAAGCTTTATCAGTATGACCATCATTTTTTCACAGACAAAGAGATTAAATACAGTAATTGCAATACCGTCTCACGCCACACTCTTTACGAAGCAAAACTTTTTAACTTAACGAGTAAGCAATATCCTTTATCAGAAATATTTAATTCAACCGATATATATAAAATCACTGTTTGCGGAGATCGTTTTTTTATACCAAAATATCAGGAAAACATTCAGGAAACGCTACCTCCAGGCTTTATCAGCTTGATCACGGGGGATCATTATATTGATATCCAGCCAGCAGGTATCGATAAAGGACATGCGGTTGAACGTATAAAGTCAGAACTTTCCCTGCTAACCGAAGAGGTGATGGCAGTTGGCGACCAGCAAAATGACCTGCCCATGTTCAGGGCGGCGGGAACAGGCGTGGCGATGGGAAATGCCGGGGATGACGTCCGTGAAGCTGCAGACATGGAGACGGCGCACAATGACCGTGACGGCGTGGCGTGCGTTATCAAAAGATTGCTTTATCAATAACATAATTGTATCTTTAAGCATATTACATTAAACAGAGATCCCTTGAATGAATCCGGTATCAAGAAAAAACTACATCCTTGACGCGCTGAATAAGTCAGGGGAAGTAAGCGTACTTTCTCTTTCTGAGGAATTAAATGTTACCTCTGAAACTATACGCCGCGATCTGTCACAACTTGCTGATGAAGGATACTTAGTTAAAATACACGGAGGCGCGCTTCGCAAACAGATTTATAAAGAAGATGAGTTTTCAGAAAGGCTTAAAAGCATGCGCCCAGCCAAGGAAGCCATTGGACGCAAAGCAACAACCTTGATTTCCCCTAATGATATTTTATTTATCGACTCTTGTACAACTAACCTTATTTTCTCCGAACAGATCCCCCCTCTTCCATTGACTGTTTTCACTAACTCGTCACTCATTGCAGAATCTATAAAACAGAATAACAATTTCGCACGTGTTTATGTGATTGGCGGGGAATATAACCTTGAGTTTCGTGCGAACCTTGGCGCAGAGGTCGTTGAGAAAATTAACACCATTCGTGCTGATATTTGTTTTTTAGGTGCAGGCGGCATTACATTAAATGGTGGTGTACAGGTTAAAAACATTGATGAAGCGCATGTATCCAAGGCAATGCTTAAAATGAGCAAAAAACGTATTATTCTAGCTGATCACACTAAATTTGGACAGGAGGGAGTAATGAGTATTGCCTCACTGAATCAAATTGATGCTATTATTTCTGACCAGTTATTTGATTCGCAGCAATCTCCGGCACAAGAATATGGAAAAAAACTAATTTTAACTTAATCAAAAAGGAAGTCCTTTTTACTGTAAAACATGTTTTGAAGGTATACGGTATTTATTCTTGGTTAACTTTCTTATTCCACATCGAATGTTAATTTTATTGCAAAAAATATTTTATTTTGCTGTGTAAACCTCTTAAGACATCTTTGATATATCATGACCTTATCCTTTCTCTATAAAACCCTCTGGTTTCTGGATAAGTCGCATCATTTCTTCGACTTTTTCCCTAAAATTTTCTACACCTTTTATTAAAGCATTTCGGCGTAGAAGCTCCCCTAAAATTCTTATGTTTATTCACTCGCGAGAGTACTGTATGTTTTCTTTTCTCGATCTAATCTCATCAGACATCTGCTTTTCCATGTATTCTTTGAGCTTGTCGCCATAAGCGCCGCTCTGGCTTTTATAAAATATGAGTTAAGCTCCTGCTGCGTTGGCTCAATAAATGGCGCACCACAAATACCATCTACATTATTAATGTCTACAAATTTTAATACCTCCGCTGGATTTTCAGCTAAAGCATAAGCCATTGATATATTGAGTCCTTCCTGAAAATAGGCAACTCCCAGGAATGGAGGCTTTATTAGCTCAGGATAAAGACTTATCCACTGAGACTTCCCTTTCGATATATAATTCAAAACTTCGTCATATTCAGATAGCGCAATATGATTGCTATTATTTTTATGAATCGCCATCTTAATCTTTCTGTAGGCAACCTGCTCTTTATCATCATGAGGATTCGCCGCGCACATAGCAAGAGGCAACAACAAAATAATAATCACCAGCCATTTCATCTTATGCTTAACTCTCAACTTCCGGCATCGACGTTTTCTTTCTGACTAAAGAGCAACAGCCCTTGGCAATTGAAATTGATTAACAACCAAATAAGGTAACTCCGCTTCGTTGAGGATGCACGTTGAGCGTTTAATTACTCCGATCACGAAGCATAAATTTTCACTCCAAAACTGGAGTATTATTTAAATAATTGTTTATTCCTCATGGCTTATTTATCTTTTAATTACTCTTTCCATTAACCTTACTAAGTATCAGCCACTTAATTTATTAGATAAAGTACTGGCCTGAGCTAATCCCATGCTTAAAGGAATAAGTTACTGTAACCGTTTAGCCAGTGCGCCATGAACGAGGGTATTGATGCTAATGCGGGATATTTTTTCAGAAATCGGTTACAAACGGGCCTGAAGGCGCAGCGCCAAAGCTAGCGGGGAAAACAAAAAAAAGCCCGCTTACGCGGGCAACAATACTGGAAGCAATGTGAGCAATGTCGTGCGCTTCATCAGTAGAGCCACCGCTGAAGCGCAATGAAATAATAATCATTCTTGTTCTCACTTGTAAAGCGCTAATTGAGAATTTTTCTCATTACCATGCTAATGGTGTGTCTTTACTCTTCTGGATGGCGAAATTACCTGCAGCCGCGCCGCCATGTTTTGGGTCATCGTCCCCTTTGCGATACACTCAGCCTATTGCCCGGACACCGTTGAGTTCTATGTCAAAACTAATCCCGTCGCTGATGCTTATTCTCAGCGTATTAAGCGTCTCTGCCTGGTCGGCAGAGAACCGCGATATCCGCCACAGCGGCTTTGTCTACTGCGTTAACGGCACGCTGAGTACCTTCAATCCGCAGATGGCAAGCAGCGGCCTCGCCGTGGATACGCTCGCCGCGCAGCTGTATGACCGCTTGCTGGATGTCGATCCCTATACCTATCGTCTGGTGCCCGACCTCGCCTCCGCCTGGGAAGTGCGCGATAACGGCGCAACCTACCGTTTTCACCTGCGCAGCAAGGTCTCGTTTCAACATACTTCGTGGTTTACGCCCACGCGCGCGATGAACGCCGATGACGTGGTGTTCAGTTTCGGGCGAATGTTTGATCGCAACCACCCGTGGCATAACGTCAATGGCGGCAGCTACCCCTACTTCGACAGCCTGCAGTTTGCTGATTCTGTGCAGAGCGTAAAAAAGCTCGACAGCAATACGGTTGAGATCCGGCTCAATAGCCCTGACGCGTCGTTCCTCTGGCATCTGGCGACTCACTACGCGCCAATCCTCTCAGCGGAGTATGCTGACCAGCTGACTCGCAGCGGCCGCCAGGAAGAGCTGGATCGCCAGCCGGTCGGTACTGGCCCCTATCAGCTCAGCGAGTATCGCGCCGGGCAATATATCCGGCTGGCACGTAACCCTGCCTACTGGAAAGGGGTGCCGCGCCTGCAGCAGGCGGTGATCGATTTGGGCGCAGGCGGCACCGGCCGTATGTCCAAATTGCTGACTGGCGAATGCGATGTGCTCGCCTATCCCGCCGCGAGCCAGATCTCAATCCTGCGCGACGATCCTCGTTTACGTATGACGCTGCGACCAGGGATGAATATCGCCTATCTGGCGTTTAACACCCGTAAACCTCCGCTCGATCGACCGGAAGTACGTCATGCGCTGGCGCTGGCGATCAACAACGAACGGTTGATGGAGTCGATCTATTACGGTACGGCGGAAACCGCTGCCTCAGTGCTGCCGCGTGCCTCATGGGCATATGATAGCGAAGCGCGCGTTACTGAATACGACCCGAAAAAAGCGCGCGCGCTACTCGAATCGCTGGGCATTACCGATCTGCATCTGCGTCTGGTGGTGCCCTCCGCTTCGCAAGCCTGGAATCCCAGCCCGCTGAAAATGGCGGAACTGCTGCAGGCGGATCTGGCGCAGGTGGGCGTGAAAGTCAGCATTGCGCCGGTAGAGGGCCGTTTTCAGGAAGCGCAATTGATGTCGATGAACCACGATCTGACGCTAACCGGCTGGGCGACCGACAGTAACGATCCAGACAGTTTTTTCCGTCCGTTACTAAGCTGCGCGGCGATCCGCTCGCAGACCAACTACGCGCACTGGTGTTCTCCTGGCTTCGATGAAGCGTTGCAGAAAGCGCTGCTGTCGCAGCAGCTTGCGGGTCGAATTGATAACTATCATCTGGCGCAGCAGATGCTGGCGCGCGATTTACCTGTACTGCCGCTCGCCTCTTCGCTGCGTTTGCAGGCCTATCGCCACGATATTAAAGGCCTGGTGTTAAGTCCGTTCGGCAACACCTCTTTTGCCGGAGTTTACCGTGATGAGCGCGAGGAGCCGTAAGTGATCATCTATATGTTGCGTCGTCTGTTATTGCTGGTGATTACGCTGTTTCTGCTGTCGCTGGTGGGCTTCAGCCTGAGCTATTTCACCCCCAACGCGCCGCTGGAAGGCGCCTCGCTGTTCGATGCCTGGTGGTTCTGGTTCAGCGGTATGCTGCAGTTTGATTTCGGCGTCTCCAGCACCAACGGCCAGGAGATCGGCCTGCAACTGCGAGAGGTGTTTCCCGCCACGCTGGAGCTTTGCGTGCTGGCGTTTGTACTCGCGCTGTTAACCGGGATTCCGCTGGGCATCTGCGCGGGCGTGATGCGTAATAAATGGCAGGATAAGGTGATTAGCGCGCTGGCGCTGCTCGGCTTCTCCATGCCGGTATTCTGGCTGGCGCTGCTGTTTACCCTGTTTTTCTCGCTGACGCTCGGCTGGCTGCCGGTCTCCGGACGTTTTGACCTGCTCTATCCGGTGCAAAACATTACCGGCCTCGCGCTGGTGGACGCCTGGCTTAGCCCCTCGCCGTGGCGTCACGAGATGCTGGTGAGCGTATTGACGCATATGATCCTGCCGGTGATTGTGCTGGCGGTCGCTCCCGCCACCGAGGTGATGCGCCTGCTGCGTGCCAGCACCAGCGAAGTGATGGATAAAAACTACGTTAAGGCAGCCGCCACGCGCGGGCTGTCGCGTTTTACCGTGATCCGTCGGCATGTGCTGCACAATGCGCTGCCGCCCGTGATCCCGCGTCTGGGCTTACAGTTTTCCACCATGCTGACGCTGGCGATGATTACCGAAGTGGTATTTAACTGGCCTGGTCTGGGCCGCTGGTTAATTAACGCTATCCGCCAGCAGGATTACGCGGCCATTTCAGCAGGTGTAATGGTGGTTGGCGGTCTGGTGATCCTGGTGAATGTGATTTCCGATATCATTGGCGCGGCGATGAATCCGTTGAAGCATAAAGAGTGGTATGCGTTGCGTTAGATGCCATACTCTTCTTGCTAAGGATGTTAGCAAACCATGTGAGTTTACAAAGGCATCGCCTCACAACTGAACATCAGGATTTGTATCGTGCAGTAATAAGTAAAATCCCAGCCAAAGGGCTGGGACTTAAAATCACATTTGTAATTTCCAAAAATTCATACCATCAATAAGCCAGTATTGCTCTTTATCTGGGACCAATAAACCAAAATCATTGTTTGCCTGAGCATTCCAGTCAGACGGTACTAAAGCTTCATGGCCTCTATCCCAGTCAGTATGTCGATATATTTTTTTATCAAAATTAATATAGAATTTAGGCAGGCGCATTTTCCAAGCGTCCCACTCTGTTGCAACAGGCTCTGTTAAAGTAGATAAAAACCTTTCAATATAAGTGTAAAATTTAACAATTTCCGCATTATTTCGCCCTGAAACAAAAAACCCTTTCATCCAGTCAGATGAGTAAAAAGAAATACCATTTTTATTTATATAATCTTTAAAGGCTTCTTTATTTAATACAGGAACGCCACTTCTAAATGATTTTATGGCTTCGTCATAAAGAGACTCTTTTAGCCACCCTTTAGCAATATAGGATTTATACTCTGGCCTAACATCAATGCAGTAGTTATCCTTACTATCAAAAAGATAATAATGATTTCCATCCACAACAAAAATGGCAATATCTTTTTCGCCATTAAAGATGGCATTGAGTAATTCCTGATATTTATTTTCCAAATTCATCCAAAAACTCCTATTTTGTTAGCACTCGAGCCTTCGACGAACTTTGCTCTGTTAATCTATTCCATAATTTAGGCAACTCTAATGATACACTAGGTTGCCCTTTTGTCGGGTCTACTATCTTTGGAGCGCTTGGATCTTTAGGTACGCCCGGGAGAGGTCTTTGTGGGATTGCAGCTTCCATTATTTTTTATGGAGAACCGCATCCACCTCAAAAACAACAACACTGCCATCTTGTCTTTTATTTGTTAAATAATAAGCAGCATGATTTGGTCCATTAGCGCTGACACATAATTGACCACTACAGCCAGAATTAATGCTTATGCTTCCATCAGCATTCACATTGATTCTGTTCTGGCTTGTTTGTGTACCACTGCCCCCACCCTCAACCCGGGAATAATTTTTAGAAGATGGCTTAGATGCGTTCCCCCCAGAATTCGCTGGGGATGTATGTGGTTTTACTCCCGGAGTTAGCCCTTCCTCAATCGCTTTCCCTTAACCAATACTTGTAATACCTTCGGCAATATATATCGCACCAAGCTGATAACCCACCGCAGATTTGGCTGCTTCCTCGCTCATTCCAGTGCGTACATACGCAGCGACCATGCCGTTATATAGTTCCTGCGCCTGCTTCGCTGCCGCATTGGTACTGTTCAATAACTGCTGTATCTGCTGATAACCGACCTGGGATTCCTTCGTGTTCTGGTAACTTAAATTCTTATAGGTACTCTGCTTCTCCAGTGCATCCTGACGGGCTGCCCTACAGGCTTTTTCATCCCCTTCCATGCAGGCGTTAATCAGCGTAAGGCTGCTCTCTGCATCCTTATGATTTAGCGCATCCCGATCCTGCTGTTCCTCTGGCGTCAGGTTCTGTTTGTGGTAAAGCTCTGTCTGAAGGCTTTTCTCCAGACTGCTCAGATAATTATTCTCAACCGCATTCTTACCAACCACCGCCCCGGCACCGCCTCTCAGCGCCGAATCCGATGCTATCCCGCCAGCCAGCCCTGCCGCCATCTGGCTCAGCGCGCTCACCGCCCACGGCTCCCGCTGCGCCCGCTGCTGCGCCAGCACCGCGCCCGCCACCATGGACTCTTTCGCCTGTGAACCCCGGATCAGCAGCGCATCCGTAAAAGGGCTGGTGAGCTGAAGCATCAGGCCGCTCTGCTTCTGTTCATAGCTCTGACGGCGGGTCAGCGTGTCGTTACGACAGAAACGTAGCCGGCATACCGGGTTAATTATCGCCCCAGCGCATGTTCTGAATTACGACCCTGTAACCATCAATATCCCTGAAAGTGATGCCTTTTTGCTCCCAGTAAGGATTAAAAGATTCCACTCTGACAAAACCGGCATGACTCATTGTTGCGCAGCGCTTTTCCCAGCGTCCTTTGTCAGGCACATACAATACTAAAAGGTCTTCGGCCGACGGCGAAGGCGTCACCGGATGATGGTGACACTGCGTGAATTCAAGATGCCAGGCTAAATCCTCCCGGCCTAACATGCATCCGCTGAACCCGTCATGATCGCTAAATTCACCGATTTTTTTCAGGCCCAGGCCGTCGCAGTACATTTCACAACTTTTGCTGAGCAGGCTTACAGGCCTTGCGATGCGCATCTGTTGAAATTCCATAGTCACCTCTTTTTAAAATTGACCACCTTAGAACGAGCCCTAACGCAAAGCGCTGTGGCTTCGGCTATGACAAACGGCAAGAGAAGTGCCCTTTCATCGGCCGCCTGTCTGCGTACCGGCCTGCAGGTCCGCTTTTTACTGCTACCTTTTACTGATAACCCTCTGTTTTACTGGAGAGAGACTTTGCCATCACCCCGCACCAGAAGAACAGAGCGCTTTGTGCTGCTGTTTCTGCTTTTTATTAGCCTGTTTATCGTGACGGCATGCAGCTGGGCATTATGGCGATCCTGGCAGAACCGGCTTCAGGACGTCTCCGTCCAGGCCCGCAACCAGTCGCTCTCTCTGTCGCGGCAGGCGCAGGATACTTTCCTGCAGGTCAATATTGCGCTGGATGAAATAGCCCGCCAGACAGACCCGATCTTTAGCCACCCGGAGGCGTACAGCGGCGGACGTGGCATTCTCGCCGGACTCGCTCTTCCTCTGCCTCAGCTGGCTGGCCTGTTTGTTTATGATAAAGAGGGCAACTGGCTGGCCACCTCCCGCGACCAGCATGACACCAGGATGAATAATGCCGACCGGGAGTCGTTTATCTGGCACCGCGGCCACGCAGATGCGGGCGTTCATATCGGAAAGGTTATCCGCAGCCGCAGCGCTGATGAGCTGGTCATTCCGGTTTCTCTGCGGCTGAATGATGCTGAAGGTAATTTTCGTGGCGTAGCGCTCGGCTCGGTAAAGGTCGCCTTTTTTCGCCAGTTCTACGGCTGGTATGAACAGAGCCCTGGCGATCTGCTGGCGCTGATGAACACGGAGGGCCTTCTTCTCTATGCCCGCCCTTTCCCTGACAGCGTGCTCAACCGCAGCCTCTCCTCCAGCCCGCTCTTTACCCGCCTGCTGAGCCAGTACCGCATCGGCAGCGCCACCTGGAACAGCCGCCTTGACGGACAGGAGCGTCTTTTCGGCTACGCCCGACTGGAGCGTTATCCTCTGGTGGTGGCTGTCGGCTATGAAACCCGGGCGATCCGGCACGCCTGGTGGATGAGCAATATCACCGGCATCAGCGTTAATATTTTTACGTGGCTGCTGGTTTTGCTGTTCGGCTTTCTGGTGCTTCGGCAGCTGCATGCCAACCAGCAGAGCCAGCAGGCGCTGATGCGCTCGCAGGATGAGCTAACGCGACTCAACAGCACGCTCAGCGACCTGGCGATGCTGGACGGCTTAACCGGACTGGGCAACCGGCGACAGTTCGATTTTTATCTGGAGAAGAGCCTCGAGGGCGCCGCCTCGCCGGTCTCTCTGATTATGTTCGATGTGGATTACTTCAAGCGTTATAACGATGAGTATGGGCATATCGCTGGCGATCGCTGCCTGCAGGAGGTGGCGGCGGTGCTGAAGCACCTTCCGCTACGCAGTACCGACCGGGTGACCCGCTATGGCGGGGAGGAGTTTGCGATTATCCTGCCGGGCACAAAGGCCCGGGATGCGGAGAACGTGGCGCACCGGGCGCTGGAGGCCATTCGCCGGGCGGCGCTGCCTCATGGGGCGAGCGAACTGCCGGAAAAAATCGTTACCCTGAGCGCCGGGATCAGCGCTTCCTCTTCCGGAGACTCGCCTGACTCGCTGAAGCTTGCCGCCGACGAGGCGCTGTACGTCGCTAAAAAGGCGGGCCGTAACTGTATTGCCGGTACGGATGGCATCTGCCTGCTATAACCTGGCCTTGCGGCGTGGAACAGAGATAATGACCAGACCCAGCACGATCAGCAGCACGCCCGCGAGGCCGCTCCAACGGAACGGTTCGCCGAAGACCGGCAGCAGAACCGCAGCCAGCCACACCAGCACATAGCTCAGGCTAAGCAGCGGATAGAGCCGGTTAAGCGGCAAATGACGCAGCGCCAGCATCCAGCAAAGCATAGAAAGCCCATAGGCTCCCAGCCCGATACAGAGCAATACCAGCGGCTTGCTATGCTGTACCCAGTCGAGGTTCAGCCATTCAGCGGCGGGTGGAAAGTCCCGCATCGCCAGACGTAATACCAGCTGAGCCAGCGTCACCAGCAAAACAGAGCACAGCGCCAGACCAAGGCCTTTCACAGGTGGCTCCCTATCAGCGCCACGCCAGCGACGATCGCCAGCGTGCCGATCCACTGCTGCAGCGTGTAGCTTTCCCGCCAGATAAGACGCGCGGCAAGCGCCACCAGCACAAAATTAATGCTGAGCATCGGATAGGCCACGCTGACCGGTACCAGACGCAGCACCCAGAGCCACACCAGCATCGCGACGCCAAGCAGCAGCAGGCTTAACGCGATCCACATCAGCAGGCGTTTTTTGCCCTGGCGCGCGCCGAGGGTGGCCGCCTGTTTCTGGCACAGCTGCGCTGCGCAACTCAGCAGGCTCACCAGCATAATCAGCAGCAGATTCATGGTTTTTCGTCGTAGCCGTAATAAACCAGCCGCCCCTGACGATAAACCTCATCCGGCTTCGGCAGGCCCGCATCCGGTTCCTTCTGGCCAGAATCGAGCATCATCACCACGGATACCTTGCCAGTGCGACGATGCTCCTGCAGCCAGCCCGCGAAGGCGCTGCCATCCACATAGCGCGGCTGCGCATCGGGATAGCTGAGGCCATATTGCAGTTCGCCTTTAGCGTCATAGAGGGTAATATCGCTGCGCCGCAGCTCCCAGGCGATCGCCGAGGCGACGCCCGGATTGTCCGCCAGCAGATAGCGGCTGCCCGCCAGCCGCTCGCTTACCGCGCTGACGAAACTCTGCGGCTGTTTCGAGTCGCGCACCTTCTGTGGAATAGCGAACGCAACCAGCAGCGCCAGCGCCAGCGGACAGAGTGCCGCCAGCTGCCAGCGGTTATCGCGCGGCCGGAGGCTCAGCCAGCCCACCACGCCCCAGCAGACAAACGCCCCTGCCGCCCAGACCACGCGCATCTTCTCGTCGCTGGCGTAGAGCGGATGGTGTGCCAGCCCCCACGGCGCAAGGAATGCCACGACCGCGACCGTCGCGATCAGACCGAACAGCAGGTTGATCCAGCCGTTGATCTTAAAAACTTTGCCCAGAGCTGCGCTGCTGCCGTGGGCATAGCGCGCCATCAGCAGCGCCAGCGGCGCGAAGCAAGGCAGAATATAGGTGGGCAATTTGCCTTTTGCGATGCTGAAAAACAGCAGCGGCATCACTACCCAGCACAACAGATAAGCCGCGCCCGGCTCTTGCCCGCGCTGCCGCCACGCCGCTTTCAGCGAGCCAGGAAGCAGCGCCAGCCACGGCATACAGCCCGCCAGCAATACCGGCAGGTAATACCAGAACGGTGCTTTATGCTGCGCATCGGCTTCGGCAAACCGTTGTATATGCTCGACCCAGAAGAAGTAGTGCCAGAAATCCCCTTCCTGCCGATTGATCGCCAGCGCCCAGGGCGCGCTGATTAACAGCGCCGTTACGATGGTCAATAATCCCCAGCGCAACAGTTCAGCGAAGCGACGCTGCCAGATAGCCCAGGGCACGATTGCCAGCACCGGTACCGCCAGCGCCAGAAAGCCCTTGGTCATAAAGCCCATGCCGCAGGCGGCGCCGAGCAGCAGATAGCCGCCGAGCCGCTGCTGCGTGGTGCTCGCCTGCGCCGCCAGCCAGTAGCTGCACATCGCCGCCACCAGCCACAGCAGTAAAATGGGATCGATCACCGCATAGGTTCCGACACCATATACCAGCAGCGAAGTCAGAAAAATAAGGCCGCCGGTGAGCGCGATTGCCCGGCTGGCGAACATGCGTCTGCCAAGCCAGTAGAGCAGCAGCGCGCTAAAGGTGGTGCTGAAAATCGCCCCTGCGCGCACGCCGAAAAGAGTATGGCCAAAAATGAACTGGCCGATATTATTTACCCAGTAACCGGCAATCGGTTTTTCAAAGTAGCGTAAACCGAAAAAGTGCGGCACCACCCAGTTGCCGCCCGCGAGCATTTCGCGGCTGATTTCGGCATAGCGCGTTTCATCCGGCTGCCATAAAGCACGAAATTCAATCGGGATAAGGTAATAAAGCGCGAAGAGCGCCAGCAGCAGCGCGGTTTTAGTGCCTGTACGCATCCATGTTTCCTGTGCAAATAATTACCGTTACGTTCAGCCCTGACAGCCCAGCCAGCCTTCGCGTCCGGGGATGTGACCGCGGACGACGCTGCCACGCGGCAGCGTGCTGAGATCGGCGGGCAATAGCTCGCTGAGCGGGCAGAAGCGGATACCCTGATCTTCTGCGCGTTTCAGCAGTTCCGCGAAAGCAGATAATCCAACAATGCCTTCAACCTCGGCATGAATGGTGTAAACCGGCGAGCCGGTAACAGCCAGCATCTGTTCGAGGATAAAGTCGTTGAAGCCTGCCGCACTGATCTGCTGACCGACCACTTCGTCCCAGGTCGGCAGCGTAACCGGTACCTGCACCGTACCCTTGCTGCCGTCGCTAAGCTGCGGAATAAAGGGCCCGATGCCGCGGCAGTCGCTGTTATAGAGGAAGCCAAACGGTTCTTTGGCGTCGACCACGCGCGTATCGGCGCGCCAGCCCGCCACCGCCGAACAAGTGACAGTGTCACCTGTTATCGCCTCCAGCGCCGCTTTGCCCCGCGCGATCTGCTCAGTCAGCTTCGCCTGCGACCAGACGCCCGCCCAGGTTTGCCAGGCGAAATGGTCCCAGGCATGCAGGCCAATTTCGTGATGCTCAGCCGTGGCGCGAATAATGTCAGCCAGCCCGCGCCCAATATCCCGGCCCGGCCAGGCGGTGCCGGCCAGCAGGATATCCCAGCCGTAGAGCGAGGCTGCGCGTGAGCGCAGCATCTTCCACAAAAAGCGCGGCTTCATCAGTCGCCACAGATGGCGTCCCATGTTGTCTGGCCCGACGCTGAAAAAGAAGCTGGCCTGCAGCTGATGCAGACTGAACTGCTCCAGCAGCGCCGGAACGCCCAGCTTTGTACCTCGCCAGGTGTCCACATCGACGCGCAAACCGACTTTCTTCATGGCTTGTCCTGTAGCTCAACGGTGCGCAGGAAGAAGTCCAGCGTGTTGTCGATGGTGGTATCCATCTCTACCGTCGGCGTCCAGTTCAGCAGACGGCGTGCGTTTTTGATCGACGGCTTACGGTGCTCTACGTCCTGATAGCCCTTCCCGTAGTAGCTGCTGCTCTCGACTTCGCGGAAACCGGCAAACGGCGGGAAACGGTCACGCAGCGGATGGCGTTCGAAGCTCGCCAGCAGATGCTCAGCCAGCTCTTTGATGCTGGCTTCATTGTCCGGATTGCCGATATTAACGATCTGGCCGTCGCAGTTGCCGTTTTTGTTTTCAATGATGCGGAACAGCGCTTCAATACCGTCACGAATATCGGTGAAGCAGCGTTTCTGCGCACCGCCGTCGATCAGCTTGATGGGCGAACCTTCCACCAGATTAAGGATCAGCTGGGTGATAGCGCGTGAGCTGCCGATACGGGCAGCGTTCAGGTTATCGAGACGCGGCCCCATCCAGTTAAACGGACGGAACAGGGTGAAGCGTAATCCCTCTTTTTCGCCGTATGCCCAGATAACGCGATCCAGTAGCTGTTTTGATACGGAGTAGATCCAGCGCTGTTTGTTGATCGGGCCGACCACGAGATTAGAGCTATCCTCGTCAAAATGGTTGTCGGTGCACATGCCGTACACTTCTGAAGTGGACGGGAAAATAATGCGCTTTTTATACTTCACGCAGTCGCGGATGATCTTCAGGTTCTCTTCGAAATCGAGTTCGAACACGCGTAGCGGGTTGCGGGTGTACTCAATAGGCGTGGCGATCGCCACCAGCGGCAGCACCACATCGCATTTCTTGATGTGGTATTCAATCCACTCCGAGTGAATGCTGATATCGCCTTCAACAAAGTGGAAGCGCGGCTGATCGAGGAAACGGCTGATGGCGTCAGACCCGATATCCAGCCCGTACACCTCAAAGTTATCATCCTGCAACAGGCGTTCAGTTAAGTGATTGCCGATAAAGCCGTTAACGCCAAGAATCAACACGCGGGTGCGCCGTTTGATCGCGGCGACCGGCTGCGAGTAGAGCAGCGCGCCCGGCACCATGCCGAGGTTTTGCGCCAGCTGGCTGCCGTTCATATAGACGCCGTTATCACTCTGTCCGGTCAGCACTTCCAGCGCGCCTTCGCCGCAGGCGATCAGGAAAGGATCGACCGACAGCACCGTACCCGGCTTCGCTTTTGGCGCATCCGCATGTACGCGCCCTTTCCATACCACAAACTTCAGCGTACCGGCGAAGGCAAATGCACCCGGCCAGGGATCGGTCACGGCGCGCACCAGGTTGTTCACCGACTGCGCAGGCCATTCCCAGTTGATACGCCCGTCTTCTGGCGTGCGGCGGCCGACCACCGTGGCTTCGCTGTCGTTTTGCGGCGTGGCGGAAATGTCGCCGCGCTTCATCGCCGGTAATACGCCATCCAGCAGCTCCGTCGCACAGGCGACCAGCTTGCGGTGCAGCGTCAGAGCGTTGTCCTGCTCCTCAATCGCCACGCGCTGCTGAACGACGATATCGCCAGCGTCGGCGCGCTTCACCATGCGGTGCAGCGTCACGCCGGTTTCCGTTTCGCCATTTACCAGCACCCAGTTAAGCGGCGCGCGGCCGCGGTATTTCGGCAGCAGCGAGCCATGCAGATTAAAAGCGCCAATCCGGGCGGTCTTGAGGATGCTGTCGCTCAGCAGCGCGCGGTAATAGAAGGAGAAAATAAAGTCAGGCTGCATCGCTTTAATACGATCGACCCACAGCGGATGGCTGGCGTCTTCCGGTGCGTAAACCGGAATGCCCTGCTCCGCCGCCAGGCGCGCCACGGAGGGAAACGCATGGCTTTCAGGCGAGGTGTCAGCATGAGTGAAGATGGCGCTGATTTCATAACCGGCTTTCAGTAGCGCGCTAATGCCCGCACAGCCCATTTCGGCGTAGGCGAAGACGATGGTTTTCATTACTCGGATTCCTGTACAGAAGAAGCTTTTTGCTGTGGGTGAATAACACGCTGGATAAAGTAGCGGGGACGCGCGCGGACATCGTTATAGATACGGCCGATGTATTCGCCAAGCAGGCCCATGCCGATAAACTGCGCGCCGACAAAAATAAAGAGTACGGCGAACAGCATGAACACACCGTCGCCCGCCCAGCTGGCGCCGAGGAACAGACGCAGCACAATCAACACCAGCGAGAAGGCGAAACCAGCCAGCGCGATCAGGCTGCCGATAATGCTCAGCAGACGCAGCGGCGTGGTGGTCAGGCAGGTCACCAGGTCGTACATCAGGTTAATCAGCTTCATAAAGCTGTATTTGGAGTCGCCGAACTCACGCTCGGCGTGGGTAACCGGCAGCTCAATAGTGCGGCGCGCGAAGGTGTTGGCGAGAATAGGAATAAAGGTGCTGCGCTCGTGGCAGTTAAGCATCGCATCGACAATATGACGACGATAGGCGCGCAGCATACAGCCGTAATCGCCCATCGCTTTGCCGGTAACGCGCTGAATCAGATGGTTGATGGCGCGCGAGGCGCGGCGGCGGAACCAGCTATCCTGGCGGTTCTGACGAACGGTGCCGACCACGTCATACCCCTGCTGCGCCGCCTGCACCAGCTTCGGGATCTCTTCCGGCGGGTTTTGCAGATCGGCATCCAGCGTGATGATCAGGTCACCTGAAACATGGCTGAAACCCGCCATTATCGCCGAGTGCTGACCATAGTTGCGGTTCAGCAATACGCCGACCACATGGCTGCCGGGCATATCGGCGGCATCGTTGATCATCTGGGCGGAGCGGTCGGCGCTGCCGTCGTCCACCAGCAAGATTTCATAATCCAGGCCAATCAAGCTGCAGGCCGCATCCGTACGGCGCACCAGCTCCGCCAGGCTCTCTTCTTCGTTGTAGACCGGAATAACAACAGATACTTTGTGAATCGCTTTTTCTTCCTGCATCTCAGACTCCAGCTACGTGACGCAAGGCGTCAATAACGCGGGTGACATCGTCATCGTGCATATCCGGGAACAGCGGAATGGAGCAGATACGATCGCTGTTCCATTCGGTGTTGGGCAGAGAGAGCTGGGGATAGCGTTCGCGATAGTATTTGTGGGTGTGCGCGGCGCGGAAATGCAGGCCGGTGCCGATATCCTGCGCCTTCAGCGCTTCCATCAGCGCATCGCGGCTGATGCCGCACGTCGCTTCGTCGACGCGAATGATAAACAGATGCCAGGCGTGCTGATGAGCCCATGTCGGTTGCGACAGCGGCAGGAACGGCGTGTCGGCTAATTCACGCAGATAGCGCTGGGCGATCGCCTCGCGGCGCGCATTAAAGGCGTTGAGCTTTTTCAACTGCACCAGCGCAATAGCCGCGCTGATATCGGGCAGGTTGTACTTGAAGCCAGGCATAATCACTTCCGCCTGCGGCTTGCGGCCGTGGGTATGGCGATCGTACGCATCGACGCCCAGACCGTGGAACTTCAGGCTGCGCATGCGATCCGCCAGTTCGGCGTCATCGGTAACAATCAGGCCGCCTTCGGCGCAGGTCATATTTTTGATGGCGTGAAACGAGAAGATGGCAGTGCCCGAACTGCCGACATGGCGTCCCTTGTAATAGCAGCCCGCCGCGTGCGCGGCATCTTCAATCACCGGGATATTGTAACGCTTGCCGAGGGCGTGAATCGCATCGCTGTCTGCCGGTGCGCCCGCGTAATGCACCGGGATAATGGCGCGGGTGCGCGGCGTGATAGCAGCTTCGATTTGTTCGGGCGTAACCATCAGCGTATCGCGATCGATATCGATCATGACCGGCGTGGCGCCCAGCAGCGTGATGATATTGATGGTGGAAACCCAGGTCAGCGAGGGTGTAATAATCTCGTCGCCGGGCTGAATATCCAGCGCCAGCAGCGTAACGTGCATACCCGCCGTTGCTGAACTCACTGCGATAGCGTGTTGATTACCCGTGAGCTGGCAAAAAGCCTGCTCCAGCGCAGCATTTTGCGGGCCAGTGGTGATCCATCCCGATTCAAACACCGCTTTTATCGCAGCCAGCTCTTCTTCACCCAGCGAAGGCCGCGAAAAAGGAATAAATGACATAGTTAGATTCCATCAAATTTAAGTTGCTCGAACGTGAAATAGTTAAGCGCCGCCTGGAGAAATAAATATTACAAATATGAAGCAATTGTTTCTTTTTAACGTAATTTTGGTGAATCTCACCATGACTCCCTTTTTTCAGAGAGGCGTCGGAGAAATAATGCTGACGAAACCTTAAGACAGCCTTAAAGAGGCTATCACTTTTTTCATCTGGTGTGGAAGGTAAAGCAAGAACAACTCAAGGAGGATGCCGCTAATAACCCGCGCCCGATTTTATCTCTTATTTGAGCATTGCGTGTCATATGCGTTATTAGTGTATATGTTCTTTCTGCAAGATCAACTTACTGGTGAAAAGTTCATTAAAAACATAGAGATTTTTTATCAACTGCGATTAATGCAGGCCTGGGGAGTTCATTAAAAACGGCTATCTTTCAATTGTTTATGCCTGGTTTATTGATTTGACTCCCTATTTTTGATTCTGCTTTTCACCAAAAAATATGCGAACAAAAATCAACCAACCACAGGCAACTTTAACGGCAGTTAAACAAAAGCTATAAATAGCGGCGGTAAGAACTTATTTCGGAAAACAAATGATGAGACAGTCCCCAAAGATAAAGCATTTATACGCGGCTGCTGCCGCGCAAAAGAGCGTTATTTAATAAGCCAGCTTATTAATGCCTTCTGGCGATAATCTACTTTGCCCGCTAAGTAAAAAACAGAACTTTATAAGGGCTGGCATTGTCAAAATTCCGCCTCTTCCCCTGGCAGCGGCAGGGAAAGTTCCTGACCTTCAACGCCAGCGTAGAAAATAAGTAATTCCGTCGGCTCTTCGGTGGTATAGCCGCGGTGCGCGCTGTCGATGGTTTCATTAAGCGCCTGCCCCGCGCTAACGCTAAAGCGTTCGCCGGTGTTCTTATCTTCTACGGTTAACTGGCCAGAGAGAATATAAGCGGTATTGGGCATAGGGTGTGTATGCCAGGGTAGCTCGCTGTGGGCAGGCAATGACATACGCATCACCGATATCTGTGGTTTGCCTGCCGGGTACGCCCTGTATGCCTGACCGTTCCAGGCGGTCCCGCTTTGTAACACCAGCGTGTGTTCGATATCCGTCGGGTTTTTGTCTGATAACTGCTTCTTCTCCGTCATGGCTTCTCCTGTCAGTTAGGGTCTGGTTCGAGTGTAGCTGCCCCCGGTAAAAGCGCCCTTTTGCAGGCCCCGCCTGCGGGTTTATTAGCCGGTTATAAAAAGGAAAGGCCGCATTAAGCAGCCTCTGAAACAGATTTCACAGCCTTCCTGAACCCGATGCTATCCGCACGCTTCTGGCCTGACAGCCAGATTAAAAAATAAAACGCGTGCCGATTAAACCTGCGCCAGACCGCCATCAACATAAAACTCAGCGGCATTAATAAAAGCAGCATCGTCAGAGGCGAGAAACGCCACCGCTTTGCCGACTTCCTCAGGCTCGCCCAGCCTGCCAAGAGGAACCTCAGCGGCCAGCACCTCAAACAGCCCCTGGCGCTGTTCTTCCGGGACCAGGCCGCCCAGGCCTGCGGTGCGGATCGGGCCTGGACTGACAACGTTCACTCTGATACCGCGATCTTTTAAATCCAGCGCCCATGAACGGGCAAAGTTCCTCACCGCTGCTTTACTGGCGCTATAAACGCTGAAGTTCGCTGTGCCTTTAACTGCGGCAGTCGAGCCTGTCAGGATAACCGATGAGCCATTATTCAGGAGAGGCAGCGCCTTCTGAACGGTAAAAAGCAGCCCGCGCACGTTCGTGCCGAAGATGCGATCGAAGTGTTCTTCAGTGATTGCCTCAAGCGGCATCATATCCCCGCCGCCGGCATTGGCGAACAGGATATCAAGTCGTCCTGATTCGCTGGTGATGGTCGCAAAAACCTTATCGAGATCGGACAGACGGGAGGCATCAGCGCGGATACCGGTCGCGGCCGGTCCAATCGCCGCTACCGCAGCGTCAAGCTCTTCCTGGCGACGGCCGGTGATATAGACTTTTGCGCCCTGTGAAGCCAGCTCCTGCGCAGAGGCCAGACCGATGCCTGAACTGCCGCCGGTAACCAGCGCGATTTTATTTGCAAGTTTATTGCTCATCATTTGCTTCCTCAGGTTAAGGCACGCATATGCCTGTTGAATGTCTTTTAAGCTCTCAAGCTGAACATCGCTAAATAGAGAATTAACGGCTGCCGACGGCGTTACTGACTAAGCGAGACCGGCGACTGTGGCGACAGAAGAAGCATATCGACGAACAACATTTTTCAAAATAGAATGATTTAAAACTCATCGTTGCAGATTTGAAATGAACAGATTCCCTGATTTCGAAGGACTCGCGATGTTCGCGAAAGTAGCAGAGGAAGGATCGTTCGCCGCCGCGGCGAGAGTTATGGGCGTCTCCGTCCCAACGGTATCGCGCGCCGTCGCCCGGCTGGAGGAGAGGCTGGGCGGCAGGCTGTTTAACCGCACCTCGCGCCAGGTGGCGCTGACCGAGTTTGGCCAGAGCATGGCCGCGAAAGCGTCTGAGATTTACCGGCAGGCAGAGGAAGTTGAAAGCGAGGCGCACGAGCTTGCGGTACAGCCGCGCGGTCTGGTGCGGCTGGCGGTGCCTATGGCCTTCGGGCTGCGCTGGATCGCGCCGCTGTTGCCGGAACTGATTCGCCAGTTTCCCGAACTCAGCGTGGATTTGCACCTCTCGGACGCGTCGGTCGATGTTATCGCCGAAGGCTTTGATGCGGCGCTGCGCATTGCCGCGCTGCCGGACTCGTCGCTGGTTGCGCGTCGCTTATGCGCGGTGACACAGTTTCTGGTGGCGGCGCCTTCCTATGTTGCTCGTCATGGCGCGCCGGAGCACCCCAGAGCGCTGACATCGCGTGCCTGCTTCAGCTATGCGTACCGGGCGCGCAGTCAGGTATGGCGCTTTACGCATACCTCCGGCGTGCATGAAGATATCGTTCCGAATGGACCGCTGCGGGTAACTAACTCAGACGCCCTGCTGCCGCCGCTGCTTGAAGGTCTGGGCATCGCCGAACTGCCGGAGTTTATCGCAGCGGAGTATTTGCGCGATGGCCGTCTGGTACGCCTTCTTGATGAGTGGTCGATGACCCAGGGCGGGCTCTATTTCGTCACCCCAACCGCGCGCAGTCGACCGCTTAAGGTCAGAGTGCTTTCCGATTTCTTTGCCAAACGTCTCAGCGATCCAGAGTGGCGCTACGCGCCATGAAAGCAAAATCAGCAGGGATGATTACATAAATGAAATGGTAGGTTTCATCCTTTGCTGTTTTGTGCGCTTCTGAAGTTAATTAGGCTGGTGTCAGGCCCGCAACACTTTGTCGGCCGGTAACCACTTCAGGAGTCCCTGACCATGAAAACCGCCGTACAGCTACTGCAACTTTATCTGGATTCAATACGCGATCCCCGCGCCGCCGCGGCGCTTTTCGCCGCTGATGGCGCGCTGGAGTTGCCCTACCTGAAAACGCTTGGCCTGCCGCATCGCGCGCAGGGCGCGAAAGAGATCGAGTTCTTTATTGCTGGCCTGCTGGAGAAAGTGCCCGATTTCCGCTTCCGTAATATTGAGTTTTTGATCGATACGCCGACGCAGGCTTTTGGCGAATACAGCGTCGAAGCGGGTATCGCAGGCACCGACCGCATCTACAGACAGACCTATGCTGGTCGCCTGGTAGCGGAAGCGGGAAAAATTACCCTGCTGAGGGAGTCGCTTGATACGCTGGCCGCCTGGCGCGCCTTTTCCGGCGAACAGAGCTGAGCTGGCTTAACTGCGGAAAAGAGCACCCCGCTCTTTTCCGGCTCGCATAGCGCTCGCTTCAGGCTGGCCTGACAGCGCAGAAGCTGACCTTCTGTTACCCCTGAATGAAATTGCTGCCGCCGTTCCCTTGCCTGTAAGAGGGTTATCGACGGATAATCCTCTGTGACGAGCGGCGCGCGCCTGCGCCTTTCGCTCTTTGCTGTCTTCTGCACTGTGTACGCTCCCTTTTCGTATACGCAAGCGTGGCAACTGAATCCGTACCGCCGTTCCTGCTAAGCGCAGTACGACACGATAACGCTGAGAACCTGAGCAACACATTGATATGACAGAAAACTTTAAATTGCCGCAACCCATCCAGACCAAACCTCAAGCGACTGCGTATGCCCTACGATAATGTCTATGCCGAGAAGCGGCTGCCCGGCGCGTTTCGCCGCAGCTGGCACCACTTTTATCGCAACACCACCGCCATGATCGGCCTGTATGGCTTTGGCGCGCTGCTGTTCCTTTGCCTGTTTGGCGGACTGCTGGCGCCCTATGGCATCGATCAGCAATTTCTCGGCTATCAACTACTGCCGCCCTCCTGGTCGCGCTATGGCGATGTCTCTTTTTTCCTCGGCACCGATGACCTGGGCCGCGACGTACTGAGCCGTCTGCTGAGCGGCGTGGCGCCCACCGTCGGCTCCGCCATTCTGGTGACGCTGTTTGCAACGCCGTGCGGACTGGCGCTCGGCGTGCTGGCGGGCATCACCCACGGCTTACGCTCAGCCGTTATGAACCACGTACTGGATACGCTGCTGTCGATACCGTCGCTGCTGCTGGCGATTATCGTGGTGGCGTTTCTCGGCCCACGCCTGGAGCACGCGCTGCTGGCGGTCTGGCTGACGCTATTGCCGCGTCTGGTGCGCGCCACCTATAGCGCGGTGCACGACGAGCTGGAAAAAGAGTATGTGGTAGCCGCGCGCCTCGACGGCGCTACCAATGTCGATATTCTGCGGCACGCGATTCTGCCCAACGTGCTGCCGATGCTTATCAGCGAAGTGACGCGCTCGCTGTCGCTGGCGATCCTGGATATCGCCGCGCTCGGCTTTCTCGACCTCGGCGCGCAGCTGCCTTCGCCCGAATGGGGCGCGATGCTCGGCGATTCGCTGGAGCTGGTCTATGTCGCGCCCTGGACGGTAATGCTGCCGGGCGTGGCGCTGATGATCAGCGTATTAATTGTTAACCTGCTGGGCGACGGCATCCGCCGCGCCGTAGAGGCGGGAGTAGAATAATGCCGTTACTCGATATTCGTAATCTGACCATTGAATTTATGACCGCCGACGGCCCCGTGAAAGCGGTGGATCGCATCAACCTGACGCTTATGGAAGGCGAAGTGCGCGGGTTAGTGGGCGAATCGGGCTCGGGCAAAAGCCTGGTGGCAAAGGCGATCTGCGGCGTGACCAAAGATAACTGGCGCGTTACCGCCGACCGTATGGTGTTTGACGATATTGACCTGCTGCGTCTGTCGCCGCGCGAGCGCCGCCGCATCGTCGGGCACAACGTCTCGATGATTTTTCAGGAGCCGCAGTCCTGTCTCGATCCTTCGGAGCGCATCGGCCGCCAGCTGATGCAGGCTATTCCGCGCTGGACCTATAAAGGGCCCTGGCTGCGCCGCTTCTGGTTCTGGCGTAAAACCCGCGCCATCGAGCTGCTGCACCGCGTCGGCATCAAAGATCACAAAGATATTATGCGCAGCTTTCCCTATGAGCTGACCGAAGGCGAATGCCAGAAAGTGATGATCGCTATCGCGCTGGCCAACCAGCCGCGCCTGCTGATCGCCGATGAGCCGACCAACGCCATGGAGCCGACGACCCAGGCGCAAATTTTTCGCCTGCTGAGCCGCCTTAATCAGAATAACAACACCACTATTCTGCTGATCAGCCACGACTTGCGCACCATGAGCCAGTGGGCGGATCGCATCAACGTGATGTACTGCGGGCAGACGGTAGAAACCGCGGGCAGCGACGACCTGATGACCACGCCGCACCATCCTTATACGCAGGCGCTCATCCGCGCGATGCCCGATTTTGGCCGCTCGCTGCCGCACAAGAGCCGTCTTAATACCCTCTCCGGCGCTATCCCTTCGCTGGAAAGCCTGCCGATCGGCTGTCGACTCGGCCCACGCTGCCCTTATGCGCAGCGCAAATGTGTTGAAACCCCGCGTCTGAGCGGCAGTAAAACGCACCTGTTCGCCTGCCACTTTCCGCTGAATATGGAGGAGCAGTAGATGGAAACGCTGCTTGAGGTGCGCAATCTGAGCAAAACCTTTCGCTACCGCACCGGACTCTTTCGCCGTCAGCACGTCGAGGCGGTAAAGTCAGTCAGCTTTATCCTGCGCGAGAAGCAGACGCTGGCGGTTATCGGCGAGAACGGTTCCGGCAAGTCGACGCTGGCGAAAATGCTGAGCGGCATGGTGGCACCAAGCGCAGGCGAAATCCTGATCAACGATCATCCGCTGGAGTTTGGCGACTATGGCTACCGCAGCCAGCGCATCCGCATGATCTTCCAGGATCCCTCGACCTCGCTTAATCCGCGCCAGCGCGTTAGCCAGATCCTCGACCTGCCGCTGCGGCTGAACAGCGATCTGCCGCCGGAAGCGCGCGAGAAGCGCATCATCGCGACGCTGCGCCAGGTGGGTCTGCTGCGCGATCACGCCGGATACTATCCGCATATGCTGGCGCCGGGACAGAAGCAGCGTCTTGGCCTGGCGCGCGCGCTGATTTTACAGCCGAAGGTGATCATCGCTGACGAAGCCCTCGCCTCGCTCGATATGACGATGCGCTCCCAGCTGGTTAATCTGATGCTGGAACTACAGGAGCAACACGGCATCACCTATATTTATGTGACGCAGCATCTCGGTATGATGAAGCACATCAGCGATCAGGTGCTGGTGATGCACCAGGGGGAAGTGGTCGAGCGCGGCGGCACCGCCGACGTGCTGGCTTCGCCGCTGCACGACCTGACTAAACGACTGATTTCCAGTCACTTTGGCGAAGCGCTGACGGCAGAAGCCTGGCGACGCGAACGCTAATACAGGTTGGTTTACCCCATTTGCCTGAGACGTGCTAGAATCCGCACGTCGATTAACGCGGCCGCCTGTTTTTTAACCAATACGGCCGCCAACAACAATGACCATAAGGATTACAGCTATGGGTTTTCTTTCCGGTAAGCGCATTCTGATTACTGGCGTTGCCAGTAAACTCTCTATTGCCTACGGAATTGCGCAGGCGATGCACAAGCAGGGCGCAGAACTGGCTTTCACCTACCAGAACGACAAACTGAAAGGTCGTGTGGAAGAGTTTGCTAAAGAACTGGGTTCAGACATTGTTCTGCCGTGCGATGTGGCTGAAGACGAGAGCATCAAATCGCTGTTTACTGAACTGGCAAAAACCTGGCCAAAATTTGACGGTTTCGTTCACTCCATCGGTTTCGCCCCTGGCGACCAGCTGGATGGCGACTATGTGAACGCCGTTACCCGTGAAGGCTTTAAGATTGCCCACGACATCAGCGCCTACAGCTTTGTTGCGATGGCGAAAGAGTGCCGCGAGATGCTGAACCCGGGCTCCGCCCTGCTGACGCTCTCCTACCTGGGCGCAGAGCGCGCGATCCCGAACTACAACGTGATGGGTCTGGCGAAAGCGTCACTGGAAGCGAACGTACGCTATATGGCGAACGCGATGGGCCCTGAAGGCGTGCGCGTGAACGCCGTTTCTGCCGGTCCGATCCGTACCCTGGCGGCATCAGGCATCAAAGATTTCCGTAAGATGCTGGCGCACTGCGAAGCGGTTACCCCGATTCGCCGTACCGTTACCATCGAAGACGTCGGCAACTCAGCGGCGTTCCTCTGTTCTGACCTGGCCGGCGGCATCACCGGCGAGATCGTTCACGTTGACGGCGGCTTCAGCATCGCCGCGATGAACGAGCTGGAACTGAAATAAGTTGTAAGGGCGAGCCTGGCTCGCCCTCTCTTTTACCGCTCATTTTTCCCGCCTTATAGCTACAGGCTATTAATTATCACCGATCGATCTTTTGCCCTTCTCTACCGTTAAGCGACGATAAGCCAGCCCCCGGGCGCGCGTCACGGTTTCGGATTCACGCCATGCGCGACGTGCCAGTTATTTGCAAAAGGAATAACCATGGAACAACGCCGCTATCCTGGCCATCACCACTGGTTTTACGAGAGCCAGACCAGCCCGCACGCCATCCAGGCTGAGCCGCTGGTTCCCGAAGCAGCCCTTATCAACGACCGTTTCCTGCTCGGTTTACAGCAGGAGGCCAGCGCGCTTCAGCCGCTGTTGCAGGCCAGCCAGCCGATGCTGCTGGCCTCAAGAGATCTCAGCCAGCTGCTGTTTCCCGATCGCGTGACGGCGACGCTGACCCATACCCTGACCCTTTACGATCGACTCAGCACCGCGCTGACCGTCGCGCAGATCGCGGGCGTGCAGCGCCTGTGCAATCACTATTCGGCGCGCCTCAACCCGCTGCCCGGCCCCGACTCTTCACGGGAGAGCAACAACCGCCTGACCCAGTTAACGCAATATGCGCGCCAGCTGGCGATGCAGCCGGAACTGATTAACGCGGCGGCGCTCCGGGCGCTGGACGCCGTGGGCCTCACCGAACCGGATATCGTCACGCTGAATCAAATCGTCGGCTTCGTCAGCTATCAGGCGCGCGTCGTCGCCGGTTTGCATGCGCTGCTGGCGCTGCCGGTGCGCTGGCTGCCGGGCGTAACGCCGCCGCCTGACGCCAGCCGCGACGGCTTTGCCGAGAAGCAGACGTGGAAACCGGGCATTAAGCCGCTGGAGCTGCGCTACGCCAGCGCCGAGCAGCTTGCCGCCGTCACCTTTTGCCAGCCGCATCCCGATCTTGCCGATACGGTGTGGCTGCTGGCGCACGATGCCGCCGCGCTCTACGGCTGGCAAACGCTGCGCCTGCGCATCATCCCTGCCGCCTTTACGCCGCTGGCAGAGGCGACCTGCGCCCGCGCGCTCGGCTGCCGCTGGGCGTTTCAGTTTTTCCCGGTTGAGGTGCGCGATGCGCTGCTGGAGTCCGTTGATGAGGCCGCCAGCCAGCCGACGACGCAGGGCCGCGTTGTGGCGCTGGCGGCGCAGCTGACGCGCTCGCCGGAGCGCTTCAGCGCGGCGCATCTGCAACCGCTGGTCGCAGAAGGCTGGCAGCCGGAAGCGCTGTTCGCCCTGATTCAGGCGGTGGCGATCGGCAACTGGAACAGTCGGCTGTTTTACGCCATGGGTGAAACGGCGTAGCTTTCGAGGTGGCTGCGCGCCTCGTCGAAGAAGTGCTGCGACAGCGGCGACGCGCGGCCCGGCTCGGCAATCACCAGCGCCGCCTGGCGCGCCATATGGGTAATAGTAATCGGCCGCTGCGCCATGCCGTTCAGCATCGAAGGCAGCAGATGGCCGACAGGCGACACCAGCACCCCTAACCCCACCTGTGCGCTCTGCACCAGCTCAAGAATAGCGGCGCTCTCTACCATGACCTGCGGCGTCAGGCCCGCTTCGCGGAAAGCCATATCCAGATAGCGGCGGAAATAGCGCGTCGGCTCCGAGAGGCAGAGCGGCAAGGCGGCGAGCGCAGCCAGCGAGAGAGGCTCATCGCTGACCAGTTCGGGAAACTGCGCGGGATCGAAAATCGCTTCTACCCCGCGTTCAGGCAGAAAGGCCGTCTGAAAATGCAGCTCGCGCAGCGTCGCCAGCTCAAAAAAGCCGATGCCAACGTCAACCGTATGGCTGTTCAGCGCCTCCAGCAGCTGATCGGCGCTCAGCGCGGCGATCCGGTAGTTAAGCTGCGGATAGCGGTTCTGCACTTTTTTCAGCAGCTCCGGCAGCGCCACGCTGCACTGCGGCATCACGCCGATGCGCAACGTACCGTTGACACCATGCTTCAGCGACTCCACTTCCAGCTTTAGCCCCTGATAGACCGAGACGATTTCCCGCGCCCACGCCAGCACGCGGTCGCCTTCCGGCGTGAAGCCGACAAAGTTATTGCTGCGGTTAATCAGCGACAGTCCGAGTTCGCGCTCAAGGTTTTTCAGGCGCATTGAGAGCGTTGGCTGACTGACAAAACTGGCCTCCGCCGCCCGCCCAAAGTGGCGCTCGCGCTCAAGGTTACAGAGGTAAATTAACTGTTTAATGTCTATTTTCTTTACCTATCAATCACTTAACAAGGTTTTCTGTGTGTAAAAATAAAATTATGTACTGGCAGGCGTACTCAATAAAAAATGCCTTTGTAATTTACCTTTGATCTTCAGGTAGGGCCGCCGGGTTGTCAACGTGAAGCCCAAAATGAGATGGAAACTGCAACGCTCAGATCGTCGACCGGAACCTATTTTCATCATCGACAATTGTCGCAGTAACTTTACCTGGCACGATAATTCTCCCCATCACCTCTCCCTCCATTGTTTCTCCGTCTGGCGTGATTAGCCCGGACGCGAACAAAATCCCGATTATCGGATAACCATCATACTGAAACGCCACTTTATCACCTGGTTTCGCCTGTTCCGCGCTGTCCACGATGACAAAGCATCCTGCGTTTCGATGCGATATGTACTCGAAGCGTAGTGCGCATAATCCGGATCCGCATGATGTAAGTCGTATAGTTCATGTGAAGCTGTCACATCACGTCCCTTATGTTACGGAGCGCCGCCTTGCCGTTGCGTAGCCAGCGTTGAAGAGTCCGCCTGAGTGCGGATTTTTTTATGGATAAAAATCGCCCTCCGCCACAGGTTGCTAAACCGAAGTATGCAGTGAATGGCAGGGACAAAAATTCAAAAAGGCCGCCCGCAGGCGACCTTTTTGAATTTGAATATGCCCCACCCGGCGCTTATCTCCGGCACTCGTAATGGCTTAGCTCTTGAAGGGGCTGATAACAGGTTACTAAAAATCCCGATGTGAAATTTTGCAACAACCCACACTTTTAAGATTAATCCTATTAAAATGCGACTGGCTGACTTGCGATTACTATCGGCGTAAGTAGCCGCGGCAATTAACGCAGGCACACCGGGCTCTCTCTCACCGGACGCGCAGTATCAGGTGAAACAGACCCTGATGTATCTGAAGCAGCGTAAGGCTGACAACGAGCGGTTCCGCAAAGCAGGTGACGCGCAGCCGCGCACGTTTGAGCAGTACGATCATCCGTAACGGATGATGGCTTAGCAGAGCAGAAAGCCGCCCACCGAGGCGGTTTTTTATTGCCCACGCGGCTATAGTTCTACAAAGAAGAGTCGATGAAGTTTCCACGGGGAATGGACCCGGTATATCAGAAGGACGTCAAGGAGTGAAAAAGACAATCTATCTTCCTCAGTTTGATAAGAGCGCTGTAGCAGAAATCTTCGGGAATAAAATCACTGTACGTTATGAAGGTAACGAAGATTTCCCGAGATCTTTGAAAGTAAAAGACCAGTACTATGTAGTTATTGACGGTGAAGAAAAGACCATGGTTCTTGTTCGTAAAGCTATTGGCTCATGGCAGTTTTCCCTGCAGTAACAACCAGACAATCTAACAGACCTCGCTACGGCGGGGTTTTTTATTGCCTACAGGAAACCGAAATGACACATCCAGATCCGATAGATGAAGCAGCACGCGAGCAGCATTTGATAGCAATGGCACTGGCGAACCATCTGTGGGTCTATTCCTTCTTCCAGAGCACGCCTGATGTTTAACAGTTCATCCCGAGCGTCTTTCAGTCGCAACAGGGGATAAGTTCCGATGTCAGCACGCCGCTGCTTGCCAGCAAACATGTAACGCATCTGGAAAACTATCTTGTCTTTTCGATACGTGGATAGAGAGACCATCGCGATCGGTTTTCCCGAATCTAAATAAAAAATGACCGCTCTTCAGGCGATCTTTCGGCAGTCTCATATTGATGTCACTGTTACAGCCTGATGCGCAGAAGCGCACCGCCCCCTTCTGCCCCGGCGCTTTGCGCTCTGCAGCAGATGGATCTGTGTCGCTTTATAAAAGATGGCAGACATTACCGTCGGGGCTGCCTGAAGATAGTATGCAAGGCCAGCAGCATAAGCATAAGGCCGATCAGAATGATAAAAAGATATCCCAGCAGGCGATAGAGCCAGATACCGGCCACGCCGCCTGACAGAAAAGAGAGGAGCGTTAGGGCATGAAGTTTTAGACGATCAAGATAAAGCGGCGTGTACTCAGGAGACTCTTTGCGTCTCAGGATATCGAACAGCATTGCCAGCTCAATACCGATATCGGTTGAGGTTCCGGAAACGTGGGTAGTTCTTACCCGGGCGTTCGATATCCTCGTCACCACCGCATTTTGCAGCCCCATCAGGAAGCTCAGGCATAATATTAATACCACCCCAGGTGAAAGCGGCGTTAGCCAGGTTTCAACCACGCCGAGACCCACCAGTCCCGCTCCCTCAATCAATATATTCAAGGCGTAGACCGTGGGTATCTTTCGCCTG
Organism: Pantoea sp. UBA5923; assembly: GCF_002431095.1. NCBI lineage: Bacteria > Pseudomonadati > Pseudomonadota > Gammaproteobacteria > Enterobacterales > Erwiniaceae > Pantoea > Pantoea sp. UBA5923. The sequence goes on from NZ_DJDN01000036.1 coordinate 47,206, forward strand.
CGCCCGATATTAATAATGACCGTTGAGAAGGCGGAGCCAGCGATAAAAACCGCGATAACCGACAGAAAAAAGATGGCCGGGGCAATATTGGCTTTAGCAAGATTGTCTGAAAGCGAGGAAACATTTCCTGTCATATTGGCCGAGAAAAAGCCTACAACTTCAAATGCTGCGGTATTGAGCGCGCCAGCCACGGCGGCAAGCGTAGAGGCGAGTCGGATATCCGCTGAGGTGCTGCGTAATTGTTCAGTGCTGATCAGCATAGCGTCTGCAGTGCCGGAAAAACGTAGCGCTATGTTCCTCTTATCCAGTCTCAGTGACAAGCTGACAAAAGCCTGTTTTTATCTGGCCAGCTCGCCGCGCTTTCACCGGGCGTGTAACCGCTGAAAAGAAAAAGCATCAGGGTCTCCTGCAGGGACAAAGATAAAAAAGCGTGTTCGCAGCGCAAGATAAAGGCGGGAACGCCGATCGGCGGCGTGGTAACTGGAAAAGGCATTGATGCAGCTCCCACCATAACCAACCTTGTCAGCCAGGTGGGAACCCGATATGGCTAAGCGCTACTTTTTATCTCGATCCTGATAGGGATCTTTCTTGTCATCGTTATGGTCATCGCGGGTGCGAGGGATTTCGCCGTGTTCATTGGGCGCGTCAACCGCCGGATGATCGTCCTCTTCATAGGCGTTGCCAACGTGCGGCGTGCTTTCGGGGGCGCTCTTGCTCACGTCGCCTTCCTGTTTACGTTCTTCATTGGTTTTATGTTTAAACATTTCCGTCTCCTTGTTCACTTCCGGTCTGTTAAGTGTAGACGTAAATCGTTTCACGCCACGCCGAGCGCGCTTTTCACTTCGTTAGCGATCTTTTCGACCTGCGGCCCATAGATAACCTGGATATCGTGCTCGCTGACGCGATTGATGCCGTTAGCGCCGGTAGTGAGCAGCGTCTGATCCACCACCTCTTTCATATCTTTGACCCGTACGCGCAGGCGGGTAAAGCAGCAGTCGACATCCTCGATATTCGCCTCTCCCCCCAGGCCGCTGATAATAACTCTGGTGCGCTCACCCGCCGCCACCTGCTGCGGTTTTTCATCGTCAGACTCGCGTCCCGGCGTCTCCACGCCCATGCGCGTGATAACAAAGCGAAATCCGTAGTAGTAGAGCGGCGCATAGAGTGCGCCGAGCGCCAGCGTCCACCACCAGTGCGTTTTACTGCCGCCAAGGATGCCGAATACCACCAGATCGATTACGCCGCCCTGCACGTTGCCAATCATCAGATGCAGCATCGACATCAGCATAAAAGAGAGACCGGTAAGCAGCGCATGCATCAGGTAAAGCACCGGCGAAACAAAGATAAAGCAGAACTCCAGCGGCTCGGTGATGCCGGTCGTGAACGAGGTCAGCGCGCCCGCCATCATCAACGCCTTGACCCGCTGTTTATGTTCAGGGCGCGCGGTGTGGTAGATCGCCAGCGCGGCGGCTGGCAGACCGAACATCATGACCGGGATCTTACCCTGCGCGAGAAACTGGGTGGCGCTGCGCAGCGTGTCGTCAGGCACCGTTCCGGGGTGGGTCAGCGACGCGTTGAAAATATTGAGCGCCCCCACCAGCGTCTGGCCGTCCACCGTGGCGATGCCGCCAATTGGCGTAAAACGTACGGTTTCGTTGAGAATATGATGCAATCCGGTCGGGATCAGGATGCGTTCCGCCGTCCCGAGCAAAAAGGCACCATACTGCCCGCTTTTGCCGATCATCTGGCCGACCCAGGCGATGCCCGCGCCGAGCGTTGGCCAGATCAGCGCCAGCAGCACGCCCACCAGCGGCAGAAAGACCACGGTGACGATGGGCACGAAGCGACGTCCGCCGAAAAAGCTGATAGCGGTCGGCAACTGCTGGGTATAGAAGCGATTATGCAGCATGACCGTCAACAGCCCGGCAATGACGCCGCCCAGCACGCTCATGTTGTAGGTGAAGATGCCCAGCATCTGGATATATTCCGCCGAGGTCATCATTGCCGCGGTCTGATCCATGCCCGCCTTCTGTAGCGCTTCTGGCGTGGTGGTTGCCGCCGTCAACCCTTTCGCCGCCAGCGTGGCGTTGATGCCAACGTTCATGGCGATATAACCGATAACGGCGGCAAAGGCCGCCGTCGGCTTCTCTGCCTTCGCCAGGCCAATGGCGCTGGCCACCGCGAAAAAAACCGGCAGGTTGGCAAAAAGCGCGCCCGCCACTTTACGAATGAAACCGATAATCAGCTGCGGCACCTGCATCTGGGCAAAGGCGTCGCCGGTAATCGCCGGGTTCTGCATCGCGGCCGCGAGGCCGAGGAAGATCCCCGCCGCCGCGATCACCGAGATCGGCATCATTAAGGCTTTGCCAAATGCATGGATCTGACTGGTGAGCTGTTTCATGGGGTGCGCCCTTTCAGAGGAGAAGGTGCAAGTATTGACCCGATACGCCAGTAACTCCCGTTATCGGCGGGTTACCAGAGGGTAAAATTTGAGCAGCGTCACAATTACGCCTGCGCCGCGATAAATGGTGGCTATCGCACCATTAAGTCAATCAATTAGACAACTTATGATTGCAGTCGCACACTTCCCTCACCGTCAGGATATATCCTGATAACAAACTTCCTACAAAAAACATAAGCCTGCACTCACCATGAAATTCAAACGTAAAATTAAGCCTTACCGCGCCGCTGCGGGCGGTTGGGGTTCGCTGGAAGCCACTACCCGTTTCGTTTTCGACAGCAAGGCCGCGCTGAAAAATATGCGCAACCTGATGCGCATGAACAAAGCGCGCGGCTTCGACTGCCCGGGCTGCGCCTGGGGCGACGATAACAAAAGCACCTTTAGTTTCTGTGAAAACGGCGCTAAAGCGGTGACCTGGGAAGCGACGCGTCGCGTGGTCGATACCGATTTCTTCGCACAGCACAGCGTCACCAAACTCTATGCCCAGAGCGACTACTTCCTGGAGTATCAAGGCCGTCTGACCCACCCGATGCGCTATAACGCTGAAACCGACCACTACGAGCCGGTCAGCTGGGACGACGCCTTTGCGCTCATTGCGCAGCACATTAAGGCGATGGATAACCCGAATCAGATGGAGCTTTACACCTCCGGTCGCGCCAGCAACGAAGCCTCCTGGCTCTATCAGCTGTTCGGCCGTCTGGCGGGCACCAATAACTTCCCGGACTGCTCCAACATGTGTCACGAAGCGAGCGGCGCCGGTCTGAAGCGCAGCATCGGCGTCGGCAAAGGCACCATTCGTCTCGACGACTTCGATCATGCCGACGCGATCTTCGTCTTTGGCCAGAACCCGGGCACCAACCATCCGCGTATGCTGCACAGCCTGCGTCACGCTGCCGATCACGGCGCGAAAATCGTAACCTTCAACACGCTGCGTGAACGTGGCCTTGAGCGTTTCGCCGATCCGCAGAAGCCGCTGGAAGTGGTCACCTCCAAAGCGGGCACCATCAGCTCCGCCTACTATCAGCCGAATCTCGGCGGCGATATGGCGGCGGTGCGCGGCATGGTGAAAGCGCTGCTGGAGACCCATCGCGCCCGCGTAGCGGCCGGTGAGAAAGGCCTGTTTGACGAAGCCTTTATTAACGCCACCACCCACGGCGTCGAAGCCTATTTCGATGCGGTAGACAACACCGACTGGATGCAGATCGTGCAGCAGTCTGGTCTGAGCGAAGCGCAAATCCGCGAAGCTGCGGCAATTTACCAGAGTTCCGATCGCGTTATTGTCACCTGGGCGATGGGCATTACTCAGCACAAGCACTCGGTGGATACGGTACGCGAAATCGTCAACCTGCAGCTGCTGTTCGGCCAGCTCGGCAAGAAAGGCGCTGGCCTCTGCCCGGTACGCGGCCACAGTAACGTGCAGGGCAACCGCACTATGGGTATCGACGAGAAGCCCAGCAAAGCCTTCCTCGACGCGCTCGGCAGCCACTTCGGCTTTGAGCCGCCGCGCGAACATGGCCATAACACGGTTGACGCGCTGAATGCGATGCTGCGCGACGAGATCAAAGTGCTGATCGCGCTGGGTGGCAACCTGGCAGCCGCCGCCCCCGATTCGCCGCGCACCGAAGAGGCGCTGCAGCGCTGTGGTCTGACGGTGCACATCAGCACCAAGCTCAACCGCAGCCACCTGGTGCCGGGCGCAGAGAGCCTGATCCTGCCGACGCTGGGCCGTACCGAGCGCGACACGCAGGCGAGCGGCAACCAGTTCATCACCGTTGAGGACTCCTTCAGCATGGTGCACGCCTCTGAGGGCATCGGCATTCCGCTGGCGGAGACGCAGCGCTCAGAAACCGCCATTGTGGCGGGCATCGCGCACGCGGTGCTGGGCGATGAAAAAGTGAAGTGGCTGGAGCTGGCCGCCGATTACAACCTGATCCGCGACCATATCGCCGCCACGATCCCGGGCTTCGCCGACTTCAATGAGAAGTGCGACCTGCCGGGCGGTTTCTACCTCGGCAACGCGGCGGCGGACCTGCGCTTCAACACCCCGACACAGAAAGCGGAGTTCAGCAGCGCAGCGCTGCCTGAATCGCTCTTCCCGGCGGATGTGGCTGAGGTGCCGTTTACGCTGCAGACGCTGCGTTCGCATGACCAGTACAACACCACGATTTACGGCCTTGATGACCGCTACCGCGGCGTTTACGGCCAGCGCGAAGTGGTGTTTATCAACCCGGAAGATATGCAGGCGCTCGGCTTTACGGAAGGTCAGCTGGTGGATATCGAAACCCTGTGGAACGACAATATTTCGCGTCGCGTCAGCGGTTTCAAACTGGTGCCCTACAATATTCCGCGCGGTAACCTCGCGGCTTATTACCCGGAAACCAACCCGCTGGTTCCGCTCAACAGCTTCGGCGATATTAGCGGCACGCCGACCTCTAAATCGGTTCCGGTTAAGCTGGAGCTGTCGGTTTCACTGCCTACGCAGCGCATTGCGTAAGGTCAGAGTTTCCTTAGATAAAAGCCGGTTAATCCGGCTTTTTTACCCTCTTTTGCCTTGCCGCGCGCCCCTGATTCGCGTAAAACTAGCAGCCGCTCTTAGGCCACGAAACTAAACTGACTATGTTCCAGGATAATCCGCTGCTCGCGCAGCTCAAAGAGAAGCTCCACGCGCAGACTCCTCGCGCAGAAGGTGTTGTTAAAGGCACCGAAAAAGGTTTCGGCTTCCTTGAAGTCGACGCGCAGAAAAGCTATTTCATTCCGCCGCCGCAGATGAAAAAGGTGATGCACGGCGACCGTGTTTCCGCCGTCATCCACAGCGATAAGGATCGTGAAAGCGCCGAGCCTGAAACGCTGATCGAACCCTTCCTCAGCCGCTTTGTCGGCCGCGTGCAGAAGAAAGATGACCGTCTTTCCATCGTCCCGGACCATCCGTTATTAAAAGACGCTATCCCCTGCCGTCCGGTGCGTGGCCTGAGCCATGATTTCCAGGCAGGCGACTGGGCCGTCGCTGAAATGCGCCGTCACCCGCTGAAAGGCGACCGCGGTTTCTATGCCGAACTGACTGAATTTATCGTTAAAGCCGACGATCATCTGGCGCCGTGGTGGGTCACCCTGTCGCGCCATAATCTGGAGCGCGAGGCGCCGCAGGTTGGCTTTGGCGAAATGCTGGATGAAAACCTGACGCGTGAAGATCTGACCGCGCTCGATTTCGTCACCATCGACAGCGCCAGCACCGAGGATATGGATGACGCGCTCTATGTCGAAGAGAACGCCGACGGCACGCTGAGCCTCACTATCGCTATCGCCGACCCGACCGCTTACGTACCGGAAGGCAGCGAGCTGGATAAACTGGCGGCGCAGCGCGCGTTCACCAACTATCTGCCGGGCTTTAATATCCCGATGCTGCCGCGCGAACTCTCCGACGACGTCTGTTCGCTGCGTCCGAACGTGCGCCGCCCGGCGCTGGCCTGCCGTGTTACCGTCGCGCAGGATGGATCCCTGGGCGACGACGTACACTTTTTTGCCGCGTGGATCGAATCTAAAGCCAAACTGGTTTACGACGAGGTTTCCGACTGGCTGGAAAACAGCGGCGAATGGCAGCCGCAGAGCGAGGCGATCGCCCGTCAGATCCGTCTGCTGCACCGCATCTGCCTGGCGCGCAGCGAATGGCGTCACAACCATGCGCTGGTGTTTAAAGATCGTCCCGATTACCGCTTTGTTCTCGGCGAGAAAGGCGAAGTGCTGGATATCGTCGCCGAACCGCGCCGTATCGCCAACCGTATGGTAGAAGAAGCGATGATCCTCGCGAACGTCTGCGCAGGTAAGGTGCTGCGCGAGAAGCTCGGCTTCGGGGTCTACAACGTGCACACCGGCTTTGACGCGACGAACGCCGAGCAGGCTGCTGCTGTGCTGTCCAGCCATGGCGTGACCGTTGACGCCGCCGCCATCACAACGCTGGAAGGCTTCCGCCAGCTGCGCCGCGAGCTGGATGCGCAGCCGACGCAGTACCTGGACAGCCGTATTCGCCGCTTCCAGTCATTTGCTGAGATCAGCACCGAGCCGGGCCCCCATTTCGGGCTGGGTCTGGAGGCTTACGCCACCTGGACCTCGCCGATCCGTAAGTCGGGCGACATGATCAACCATCGTCTGCTGAAAGCGATTATTCGCGGCGAGCAAGGCGCGCGCCCTGATGAGGCGTTGACGGTGACCATGAGCGAACGTCGTCGCCTTAACCGTATGGCGGAGCGCGACGTCGGCGACTGGCTCTACGCGCGCTGGCTGGCACCCCATGCCGGCACCGACCGCAAGTTCAGCGCGGAGATTATCGACGTCTCGCGCGGCGGCATGCGCGTGCGCCTGCTGGAGAACGGCGCGGTCGCTTTTATCCCGGCGCCCTTTATCCATGCGGTGCGCGACGAGCTGGTGTGCAGCCAGGAAAACGGCACCGTACAGATCAAAGGCGAGGTCGTCTATCGCGTCACTGACGTAATTGACGTCACCATCGCCGAAGTGCGTATGGAAACGCGCAGCGTGGTTGCCCGCCCCGCAGTCTGAGCATAAAAAAACGGGGGGATAACGATTGTTATCCCCCTTTCTTTCTCACCGCTGCTACAAATGTTAAATTTGTTCCCCGCTTCACACTTCTCAACACATTAACTTTCACTTACATTCCATTACATTACTTTTGACTCGTTGTCTTTGAACGTCCCTTTCGGTTCATACAAGGAGTGAGGTCATGAAGAACGTCAAAACCGGCGCAATCTGGTTAGCGGTGGCGTTAGTCGGCGCGGGCGCATTCGCTATGCTGGCGTTAAATCGCGGCGAACAGGTTAATGCAGTCTGGCTGGTGGTGGCCGCCGTCGCCTGCTACAGCATCGCCTATCGCTTTTACAGCCTGTTTATCGCACGCAATATTTTTGAACTGGACGACCGTCGTCGTACGCCAGCCGAACGCTTCAATGACGGCCTCGACTATGTGCCGACCAATAAATGGGTGCTGTTCGGCCACCATTTTGCCGCCATTGCAGGCGCGGGTCCGCTGGTCGGCCCGATACTGGCGGCGCAGATGGGCTTTTTGCCCGGCACCATCTGGATCCTCGTCGGCGTGATGCTGGCGGGCGCGGTGCAGGATTTCCTCGTGCTGTTTATCTCAACCCGCCGCGACGGTCGCTCGCTGGGCGAAATGGCGCGCCAGGAGCTGGGCGCTTTCGCTGGCGTAATCACCATGCTCGGCGCGCTCGGCGTGATGATCATTATTCTCTCCGCGCTGGCGCTGGTGGTGGTGAAAGCGCTGGCTAACTCGCCGTGGGGTCTCTTTACTATCGCCGCGACGATCCCGATTGCGCTGCTGATGGGCGTCTATATGCGCTTTATCCGCCCTGGCAAAATCGCGGAAGTCTCCTTGATTGGCTTTGTGCTGATGATGGCGGCGATTATCTACGGCGGAAACGTCGCCCAGGATCCCTTCTGGGGCCCCTTCTTTACCCTGAAAGGCACCTCGCTGACCTGGGTGCTGGTGATCTACGGCTTTGTTGCCTCGGTGCTGCCGGTCTGGCTGCTGCTGGCGCCGCGCGACTACCTCTCGACCTTCCTGAAAATCGGCGTGATTGTCGGGCTGGCGATCGGCATCCTGTTCGCCATGCCGGAAATGAAAATGCCAGCCGTTACGCGTTTTATTGACGGCAGCGGCCCGGTCTTCTCGGGACAGCTTTTCCCCTTCCTGTTTATCACCATCGCCTGCGGCTCGATTTCCGGCTTTCATGCGCTGGTCTCCAGCGGCACCACGCCGAAGCTGGTGGAGCGCGAGAGCCATATCCGCTTTATCGGCTATGGCGCGATGCTGATGGAATCTTTCGTCGCCATTATGGCGCTGATCTGCGCCTCGGTTATCGATCCTGGCGTCTACTTCGCCATGAACTCGCCTGCCGCGCTGATCGGCACAACGGTAGAGAACGCCTCGCAGGTGATTAACGGCTGGGGCTTTGTGGTGACGCCGGAGACGCTCGCCAGCATCGCGCGTGACGTCGGCGAGACCTCAGTGCTGTCGCGCGCGGGCGGCGCGCCGACCTTTGCAGTCGGCATGGCGCATATCATCACCGACGTCTTTAACAGCCGCGCGATGATGGCCTTCTGGTATCACTTCGCTATTCTGTTTGAAGCGCTGTTTATTCTTACCGCCGTGGATGCCGGCACGCGCGCCTGTCGCTTTATGGTGCAGGACCTGGTCGGCACCGTAGTGCCGTCGCTGGCGAATAGCCGGTCGTGGGCGGGCAATATGGCGGGCACCGCGGTGTCAGTCGCCGGCTGGGGCTTTTTCGTCTATCAGGGCGTGGTCGATCCGCTGGGCGGCATTAATACGCTATGGCCACTGTTCGGCATCGGCAACCAGATGCTCGCTTCGATGGCGCTGATCCTCGGCACCGTGGTGCTGTTTAAGATGAAGAAGCAGCGCTACGCCTGGGTAACCATTCTGCCGACCGCCTGGCTGTTTATTACCTCCATGACGGCGGGCTGGCAGAAAATTTTCCATGAGAAGCCCTCAATCGGCTTTCTGGCGCAGGCCAATAAGTTCCGGAAAGGGATCGACGAAGGCGTGATTATCGCGCCGGCGAAGAGCGTGGCGGATATGCAGACCATCGTGTTCAGCAATCAGATCAACGCTGTGCTGTGCGGCTTCTTTATGCTGGTGGCGGTGACGATGCTTATCGCCGCGTTCTTCGTTATTCGTCGCGCCCTGCAAAGCAACGTGCCGACCACGCACGAAGCGGAGCCGTCGCTGCGTAAGGAGGTTCATCATGTCTGACGCGATTCGCCGCGCCGTCCGCCCGGCTAGCCTGGGCGGCATTATCTGCTGCCGCCCGATCGCCGCGCCCGCACGTTTTAGCTGGCGCAGGTTATGGCGTGGGCTGCAGCAAAGTTTCCGGCTGATGGTCGGCGTGCAGGATTATCAAAATTATCTTCAGCATATGCAGCGTCAACATCCGGATCTGCCCCCGATGAGCGAGCGCGATTTCCATCGATACTGTCTTGATGCCCGGTTCCCCAGCCAGGCAGGCAAGCTGGGGAAATGTCCTTGTTAAGCAGGGAAATCGGCCCCGCGGTGCGGGGCTTTTTTGTGCCATTGTTAATCAGACCGGAAAATATATTTGGCTGGCATCTTGTGCTGAAGTCAGATGCCGAATACTGTTGATAAAATAATGAGATAACGCCAGCAGAGCACTCCCCCGGAGGACCTTTCCATGACCGATGAACAAGGGCAAACGTTGCTATACACCTTGTTTGGCACGACCAGCCCTCATTGGCGCCTGACCACCGACAGCGATGCTTTGCATTTAGCAGAGGATGAAAATGCGCATACCAACATCGCCGTTGCGCTGACCCCCGCGCAGGCCAGCCTGTTGCGCGCGATGCCGGTGATCACCTCCAGCGTCAACCTGACGCTGTCGCTGCACGGCACGCCGGTGCCCATGCACTTTGTCGGCCGTAAGGTTAATCAGTCAAGCTGGGCCGGCACCGCTTCCGCCTGGGGCGATACCTCTGCGGTCGCGCGCGATCTGACCCAAGGCCTCTCTTTTGCCGAACAGGTGGTTTCTGAAGCCAACTCGGTGATCGTTATTCTCGATCAGCGCGGCAATATTCAGCGCTTTAACCGCCTCAGCGAAGAGTACACCGGCCTGAATGAGCATGAAGTGATTGGCCGTAACGTTTTCCAGCTGTTTATGACCAAACAGGAGGCGGCCGCTTCGCGCCGCAATATCGCCGGTTTCTTCCGCGACGGCAATTCCTATGAGGTTGAGCGCTGGGTGAAAACCCGTAAGGGCCAGCGACTCTTTCTGTTTCGTAATAAGTTCGTTCACAGCGGCAGCGGGAAAAATGAAATTTTCCTCATCTGTTCAGGAACGGACATAACTGAAGAGCGACGGGCGCAGGAGCGCCTGCGGGTAATGGCAAACACCGATACCGTGACCGGTTTGCCTAATCGCAACGCTATTCACCAGCAAATTAGCCTGGCGCTGGAGCTGGCGAAAGGCGATGAGACCGGCGTGGTCTACCTCGATCTCGATAATTTTAAAAAAGTTAACGACGCCTACGGTCATATGTTCGGCGATCAGCTGCTGCAGGCGGTATCGCTGGCTATCCTCAGCTGTCTGGGCAAAGACCAGACGCTGGCGCGCCTCGGCGGCGATGAGTTCGTGGTGCTGGCGGAGCATACCAGCCAGGCAGCGCTGGAGGCGATGGCGTCGCGCATTCTGGAGCGCCTGCGCCAGCCCTTCCGTATCGGCCTGATTGAGGTCTACAGCGGCTGTTCCATCGGCATCGCCCTCGCCCCGCTACACGGCGAGGATCGGGAAAGCCTGATCCGCAACGCCGATACCGCGATGTATCACGCAAAAGAGAACGGGCGCGGCAAGTTCTGCGTTTTCGCCGCCGAAATGAATCAGCGCGTGTTTGAGTATCTCTGGCTCGACACCAACCTGCGCAAGGCGCTGGAGCAGGATCACCTGACGGTGTTCTATCAGCCGAAGCTCGACAGCGACGGTGTAGTACGCAGCGCAGAGGCGCTGGTGCGCTGGAATTCGCCGGAGCGCGGCATGGTCTCGCCCGCCGACTTTATCCCTTATGCCGAAGAGTCTGGCCTGATTGTGCCGCTCGGCCGCTGGGTGATGCTGACGGTGCTGCGTCAGATACTGGTCTGGCGCGAACAGGGCATCAATCTGCGCGTGGCGGTCAACGTCTCCGCGCGGCAGCTCATCGACCAGAGTATCTACAGCGATCTCAGGCTGGCGCTTATCGACAGCGGGCTAACGGAGTGCCCAATCGATATCGAGCTGACCGAAAGCTGCCTGATAGAGAACGAAGCGCAGGCGCTGACCCTGATGAAACAGTTTCAGGAGCTGGGCGCGCAGGTACACCTCGACGATTTCGGTACGGGCTACTCTTCGCTGTCGCAGCTGGCGCGCGTACCGATCAACGCCATCAAGCTTGACCAGAGTTTTATTCGCAATATTAATGAGCAGCCGGTCTCTCAGTCGCTGGTGCGCGCTATCGTCGCCGTCGCCAAGGCGCTGGCGTTGCAGGTGATTGCCGAAGGCATCGAGACCAAAGCGGAAGAAGAGTTTGTCCTCCTTAACGGCGTAGATGGGCGTCAGGGATATTTCTACGCAAAACCAATGCCCGCAGAACAGTTCGGGCATTGGCTGGCTAAGCATCCTGCCCGCGTTTAAAACGTGTTGTTACTAGCCGGCTTTACGCAAGGATGCGCTATGACGGTTCTGTAACTGTACCAGACGTTCCATATAGGCAATGTCTTTGGGTTCCAGCGTAAAGGCATAATCTACCCAGTCTTCAGTGATATCCATCAGCTCGGCGCGCGACAGCTGCAGTACGCGCTGACGCGCTTTCAGCATGGCACGCACGCCGTTCAGCTTCGGCCGCAGCGTATCGATAAAGGTACGCGTGCAGCGATAGCTTTCGCCAGGCTGAAAGACTTTGTCCACCAGACCGCGCGTTTCATACCATTCGGCGCTGTGCGACTCCCCTTCGCAAATCAGCTCTTCTGCCAGCTTCATCCCGGCGCGACGCGCGACTAAGGAGTAGCCGCCCATGCCGGGGAACAGGTTAAAGGCGATTTCCGGAAAGCCGAGCCGCGCGTTGTTTTGCGCCAGGATAAAGTGGTGCGCCAGCGCGGCCTCGAAACCGCCGCCTAGCGCGCTGCCCTCTATCATCGCCAGCGTGACCGCGCCCGTGTCAAAGCCGCGCGCCGCCGAGTGAATGCAGTCGACGCAGGCGCGCGCATAGGCACGCAGCGCCTCGCGGCGGTTGTTGCGAATACACTCGACAAAGAAACGCAGATCGCCGCCCGCGTTGAACATCTGCGGCACCAGCGAACCCGTGACCCAGAAATCAATCGGCAGACCGGAACGCTGCGCCGCATAGCTCAGGTTCATGATTTCCTCGATTAATTCGTGGTTAAAACTGGGACGCGGTTGCGCCCGCAGCATCATCCACATGGTACGGCGGCCCTCTTCGTAATACGCGGCAAGCTGGGTGGTCTGTCCCACTTCGGTGAACAGTCGGCAGGTTGGTTGGTTAATTACTGTCATCGTCTCATCCTCTGTTTATTTGATGCGTTAAACGCCACATCAGCGTAATGCAGAGAGAGGCCAGACCAAATGAGAGATTGATTTATAAAGTAAAATCCAGAGATATCCCCGACTTAGAGGTCGGGGATGCTTAAGCGGGGTTACTTGATCGCCGCGCGCTGGCCAACCGCAACGCGAGAACGCTTAACGCGTTTTGAATAAACAGCAGTTATGACTGGCACCAGCACTGAGGTCACAATTACCGAGGTTGCTACCAGCGCAGTTGCGGCTGGCGCAACCGGTTTAAACTGCGGCAGCATTTCTGCTATCAGCACCGGCGTCGCGACCGCCGCGCCTGCCGTACTGGAGGCGGCGATGCCTGCGGTACCGTCGCCGCCGCCAATCAAACGGTCGGCGATAATCAGCGGAATGCCGGTTACGATAATCACCGCCACGCCCAGCAGAATACCCAGTAAGCCGGTCTGCGCGATAACCGTCAGGTCGATGGTGTTACCCAGCGCAAAGGCGAAAAAGGGGATAAGCGTATGCACCGCTTTGCCGAAAAACTCCCGCAGCTCCGGATCCAGATTGCCCAGCGCGAAACCGATCAGGAACGGCAAGACCGCGCCGACAAAGACATGAGGTTCAAAGGAGGCGATGCCTGCGGTACCGAGGATCACCATTGTCATCAGCGGACCTGACTCAAGCGACATCAGCACAAAGGCGCCCGCTTCTTCCTTGCTGCCGTACTGCTGCATGATCGAGGCATAGAGACCACCGTTTGTCATATCCATCGCCGCGACCAGCGCCAGCGTTGACAGCCCGGCAAGCATCCCGACTTCTACGCCATTTTCCGGCATCACGCGTGAAGCGATAGCCGCCACGATCCAGGCCACC
>NZ_DJDN01000036.1:60695-78683 GCF_002431095.1 Pantoea sp. UBA5923
CACGATCCAGGCCACCGCGATCTTGGTAATGACCAGCGTGCCGGATTTGCGCAGTACGGTGCCGGTGGCGCTGATCCTGATTGAGGCACCCATACAGAAGAACCAGATGGCGAGGATCGGCACCGTACCGGTCATCAGGCCATTGGTGAATGAGCCAAGATATTTCCCGGCGCCAGGAGAAAGGGTATGACAAAGCGCGCCGAGAAAGAGCGGGATAAGCATCATGCCGCCAGGGATTTTATCGATAGCACGTTTGATATGCATCAGGGATCACCTTTGCTGTCCAGAGGGAGGTGCGTTTTTATGCCCGAAGGCGTGACAGCAAAGTACGTGGGGCGACGGGAGAAAACAGTGATCCCATCCTTAAAATGAAACGCTGTTTTATTTTTAGTGAATAGTATGTTTCATTTTTTTGATCAACGTCGCCATACCAGCCGCTTCAGGCTCAGATAGTGCGCTTGTCATTGGCTTTATGTTTTGGGCAGCGCAGGCAGTAACGTCCGCTCGCGCAAAGGCAAAAGCGGCATCCCTGCCCGCCCGGCCCGTTTGCGTTGTCGGTGCTCAGGTGAGATCTGAGTTCTCTGTGAGAAGCAGAGCGCGGCGGATCAGGCGCTTTGCTCTTTAATGAGGAGAGGATGCTGCAGGTTACCCTTTTTGACCATACCAGGCGTTTTCGCCGTGCTTACGCAGGTAGTGAAGGTCAAGCAGCGTCTGATTGATCGGCGGCAGGTCGGCGCGCAGCTGCTGGCTGAACAGCCCCATATAGGCAACCTCTTCCAGCACCACCGCGCTATGTACCGCCGCGTGCGCGTCGCGTCCCCAGGCGAAAGGCCCGTGTGAATTGACCAGCACCGCCGGAATCGCGCTCGGTGACAAATCGCGCTGGGCGAAAGTCTCGATGATAACGCCGCCGGTATTCCATTCGTAGTCGTTCTGAATCTCCTCATCACGCATGGCGCGTGTACAGGGGATCTCGCCGTAAAAGTCATCGGCATGGGTCGTTCCCCATGCCGGTATCGGCCGACCAGCCTGCGCCCAGATGGTGGCGTGGCGCGAATGGGTATGAACAATACCGCCGATTTCCGGCCATGCCTGGTAGAGCGCGCGGTGAGTGGCGGTATCAGAGGAAGGCCGCTTGTCTCCTTCTACCACCTCGCCGCTGGCGAGATCCACCACCACCATATCGTCGCGCTTCATGCTAGCGTAGCTGACGCCCGAAGGCTTGATCACCAGCAGCCCCTGCTCGCGATCGACCGCGCTGACGTTGCCCCAGGTAAAGGTGACGAGGTTATAACGCGGCAAGTCCAGGTTCGCTTCCAGTACCTGCTGTTTAAGTTGTTCCAGCATTGTTTTCTCCTGCTCAGATTTATCACTGAATTGTGCAGGGGCTGGCTCAGAAAAGGTTATGGAGCGATCGGCTGGAAAAGCGGCGGAAAACGGCTGATAACGCAAAAATGCGGTGCGAATTAGGAATCTTCCATCTTCGGAAAATTTGCATAAGGCTTAGAATTCCCTCATGCAATGGGCGGATCTGTTTGTCGGTTGCATTTATCTGTCCGAGACAACATTGTCCATAGTGAAAAGGCATATCGGCATCTTCAGGGAAGAAGCGATGGCGTAATACGGGCGGATTTAAGAACAGAGGAAAAAACCACCTATACTGAGTGTGTTGCCTCTGTGAGCACAATCAAGGAGAAGTTTATGACAACAACCATGAAACGTATTACCGCAGCTGTTTTGGCTACCACTTTAGTTGTCGCGCTGAGCGGCTGCTCCAACTGGTCAAAACGCGATCGTAACACCGCCATCGGTGCCGGAGCCGGCGCAATTGGTGGCTCGGTGTTAACACACGGCAGCGCGCTCGGCACTCTCGGCGGCGCAGCAGTGGGCGGTGTCATCGGTCATCAGGTCCATTAATGACCAAAAAGCATTTTTAATAAAAAAGGCTACGCAGCGCATCTACAAAACTCTCGGGCTACCGTCGTAGCCCGATTTTGTTTTAACCACCGGCCAGTTTTACCTTCAGGCCCTTCGCTTCCAGTAGTTGCTTAAGCAGATCGCGTTTATCGCCCTGAATTTCAATTACGCCCTCTTTCACTGAGCCGCCGCATCCGCATTTTTTCTTCAGTTCCGCGCCCAGCTTGTTCAGCGCGTCGTCGTCGAGATCGAGTCCGGTAATCAGGCAGACCCCTTTGCCTTTGCGACCGCTGGTTTGACGCTGAATGCGCACAATGCCGTCGCCTTTAGGACGTTCGACTTTTTCTTTCGGCTGCTCGATGCGGCCCGTGTCGGTGGAATAGACCAGGGGATTATCGCGGCTCATGAAGACTCCTTAAGGCTGGTTAAAATGGCGGTCAGCGTAGCGGCCGGATCGGCCGACTGGGTAATGGGACGCCCGATCACCATATAGTCTACCCCTGCCTGTTTCGCCTGTTGCGGCGTCATAATACGGCGCTGATCGCCAGCGTCGCTGCCTGCCGGACGGATACCCGGCGTCACCAGCGTAAAATCCGCGCCGATTGCCGTTTTGAAACGTGCGGCCTCATGCGCTGAACAGACTACGCCGTCGAGGCCACACTCGCGGGTCAGCTTCGCCAGACGCTCGGCCTGTTCGGCAGGCGATAAGGTGATACCAAGGCCGCGCAGATCCTCTGCATCCATGCTGGTTAATACCGTTACTGCGATCAACAACGGCGCGTCACTGCCGAACGGCACCAGCGCTTCGCGCGCGGCATTCATCATGCGCGCCCCGCCGCTGGCGTGCACGTTGACCATCCAGACGCCAAGATCCGCCGCCGCCGCGACCGCATGCGCGGTGGTATTGGGAATATCATGAAATTTGAGGTCGAGAAAGACCTCGAACCCGCGCTGCTGTAGCTCTTTTACCAGCGATGGCCCGAACAGGGTAAACATCTCTTTACCGACTTTTAGTCGACAGCTCTGGGGATCAATCTGGTCGACGAAACGCAATGCGCTGTTGAGATCGTGATAATCGAGCGCCACAAGAATGGGCGAAGCGGTCACGGCTGATGATAAGGGCATGGCATTTCCTCATAGTTAACGGCAGCGGGCGTACAGGACAAACGGCAAGCATTCTACCCGCGCGTTATGTCAGGGACAACGTTTGCGGTTACCTTCCCGCCTGCGTGGCGATAAGTTGCACGGTGCCGACTGGTTACTCAGTTACCTTTTAGTATGTTGTAACTATTGCAATACCGATAAACGAACGTCCAACGGCCAGTTACTGGCCGTCGAGTCCGCGAATAGGTTTAACGGAGGACCAGGTGCGGCAGGAAGGACAATGCCAGTAGAGCGCATGCGCGGTAAAACCGCACTTCTGGCAGCGGTAGCGCGGCTTGGTGCGGATCTGCTCGCCGACCATATCGCGCAGCACCATCAGGCTCTCTTTAGCGCGTCCGTCTTCCGCCTCATGCAGGTGAAAGTCCATCAGGCGATGGAAAACGCGCATAGTGGGATGACGCTGCAGCTGACGGTTGATATAGAGCTGCGCGGCGTCCGGCCCTTCCTCTCTTTCCAGAATATCAGACATATAGAGTTCAGCCGCCGCGCCCGTATTCTCGTCCACGCAGCGCTGCAAAAATGCTGCCCAGGCAGCGGGCTGGTTAAGCCGCTGATAACAGGTTTCCAGCATCGGCAGAGTTTCGCTCACCAGCTCTTTATCCTGATCCAGCACGCGCTGCAGATGCTCGATAGCTTTGGCATATTCGCCTTTTTCAATCAGGATGCGTCCCATCATGATCGACACGCGTGCGCTCTGGCGATCGGCGGCTTCGCCTTTTTTCAGCAGCCCCATGGCGCGATCGAGATCGTCGCTGCTCATCGCCTGCAACGCCAGTTCGCAGTAGAAGTGGGCTATCTCCCCTTTCTGCTTATCCTTGCCGAGCTTGACCAGCCTTTCGGCCACCTCTATCGCCTGATGCCAGTCGCTGGTCGCCTGATGGATCAACAGCAGCTGTTGCAGCGCGCTAATGCGAAAATCAGTTTCATCGGTCAGCTGCTTGAACATATCTTCGGCGCGATCGTAAAGTCCGGCGGCCATGTAATCGCGGCCCAGCTGCTGGATCGCCAGCAGACGCTGGTCGTAGTTAAGCGAGGCGCTCTCCATCAGCGACTGGTGAATACGTATCGCGCGATCCACCTCGCCCCGCGAGCGGAACAGATTGCCCAGCGTCAGGTGCGCCTCTACCGTCCCGCTGTCCTCTTTCAGCATATCGAGAAAGAGATCGACCGCTTTATCCTGCTGGTTAGACAGCAAAAAGTTAACGCCTGCAACATAATCACGCGACAGGCGACTCGCTTCCTGTTGCTTGTCCTGCTGCGCGCTGCGTCGACCCATATACCAGCCGTAAGCCGCAGCGACGGGCAATAACAGAAACAGCAATTCGTGCATGGAGGGCTATTCCCGACCCGCGACGGCGGTCGATGAGGTCGCAGGCTGATTACTTTTATCCAGCTGCGTCTGCATACGTTTGATTTTGCGTTGCGCATGCGCCAGCGAGACGCGGACGCGCAGCCAGAAGAGACCGCAGATAGCCCAGCCCAGCACAAACCCCGCGCCGAACAGCGAGGCCAGCAGCGTAGAGATACGGAATTCGCCCTGCGCCAGCAGATAGTTAAAGGTGATGACCTGGTCGTTATGCGCGCCTAAGGTGACGGAAATAATAAAAATGACCAATACCACTAAAAAAATCAGCAAATATTTCACAGTGCTTCCTGTTGTGAGGTTATCCAGTAGAAGTATGCCAAAAAAGCGGCAACAATGCTGCTCCCTGCAGCGCCAGGCGAATGGCTTTTACGCAAGCGCAATCAATAATATGGGGATAAAGTACGGAATTACAATCCGTTTTCCCTTTGCGCCACGTCCTTTCGCTCTTCCGGCGGTACGGTAAGCGGGCCGCAAAAGCGCTGCGCCAGCCAGGTGGCAAAGGAGACCAGCAGCCAGGAGAGTGCTACCGCCATCGCCAGATCGCCCGGCCAGTGCATGCCCAACAGCAGTCGGCTGGCCATGACCGCGCCCGCCCAGACGCCGATCGCCGCAATGGTGATATAGCGGCGGCGAGGCCAGAGCAGCCCTACCGCCAGCAGCGCCCAGCTGGCAGCAAACAGCGTATGGCCGGAAGGAAAAGCAAAGCCGGTTTCAAAGGCCCAGTGCCGCTTCAGCCAGCCCGGCAGCAACTGATCGCTGGCGAGCAGCTCATCGACGCGCTGGCTGCGCTCTTTGCGCGTCATGCTGTAAAATTCGCGGTCGTCCAGCCCGTGATTATGCTCAAGCCAGACCACATAGGGACGCGGTTCCTGCACCTGATCTTTGATATAAGATTTGGTGTATTGTCCGGTCAGGATGGTAGCGTTCATGATCAGCAGCAGCAGTAGCGCAGGCTTGAGGCGAAAGCGCAAACACCACAGCACCCACAGGCTGAGCACCAGGCTGGTCAGGGTTCCCCAGGGGCGCGTCACGGTTTCTGTCATCCAGTAGAGTACGCGCAGCAGCGCGTCGCTTTGGCCAGGTTGCCAATGCCAGCCGGTCAGCCAGACCGTTGCCGGAATAATCATCAGCAGCAACATGCCTGCCGTGGTGCGACGCAAAATCTGCAGCATCCCTTCTCCTTCAACTTGGCGCCTTTGCGCCGCTGGTGAATAATTTTATCTTAAAAAATAGTAACATAACTTATTGCGCATTGGATAATTGTGCTTTATCGCTACAATCGCTCTGACAAATTACCAGCCCAACTTCTCGTTGTGGCACAATATTGCCAATTTTTTCAGGCCATACTGGCCTGTGCGCTATTTTAGAGTAGCGCATCCTCTGAAGGTTCTGGAGAGTCACATGCAGCTTAAACGGGTGGCGGAAGCCAAACTGCCCACGCCCTGGGGCGATTTCCTCATGGTAGGTTTTGAAGAAGTGGCAACCGGTCACGATCACGTCGCGCTGGTATTCGGCGACATCAGCGATAACACGCCCGTACTGGCGCGCGTTCATTCGGAATGTTTGACCGGTGATGCGCTGTTCAGTTTACGCTGCGATTGTGGTTTTCAACTGGAAGCGGCGCTGAACGCCATTGCCGAAGAGGGTCGCGGCGTGCTGCTTTATCACCGTCAGGAAGGGCGTAATATCGGCCTGCTGAATAAGATCCGCGCCTACGCGCTGCAGGATAAAGGCTATGACACTGTTGAAGCCAACCATCAGCTCGGCTTTGCAGCAGACGAGCGTGATTTCACGCTGTGCGCCGATATGTTTAAACTGCTGGGGGTAAATGAAGTGCGTTTGCTGACCAATAATCCGCGTAAGGTGGAGATCCTCAGCGAAGCGGGCATTAATATCGTCGAGCGCGTGCCGCTGATTGTCGGCCGTAACCCGAAGAACGCGCACTATCTCGATACCAAAGCGGAAAAGATGGGCCACCTGCTGCCTAAATCTGAATAGACGCACGATTTATCGCCTGCAAACGGCTCAAATGTAGAGACGCGGATGGCAGGGTACGAAGAGCAAAGCGTCCTGCGCCAGGGATGGCGCAGGCCGAGCTGGCAGGGATGCCGTTTTTTGCGTCTTTGCGATCGGACCCTGCCATCCGCGTTAGCGCCTTACTGCTATAAGCCGGGTTTCCCCGGCTTTATCGTTAGTTCAGCATATTACGAATCACATAGTGCAAAATGCCGTCGTTGCGGTAGTAGGTCAGCTCATTACCGGTATCGATACGACAGTGCGTCTCCAGCGTCTCCTGCGTGCCATTCGGGCGCGTCATCGTCACTTTCACCGTACAGCCCGGCTGCAGCTGCGACAGATTTTCAATGTCGAACACCTCTTCGCCGGTAAGCTGCAGGGTTTTACGCGTCACGCCTGGCGCGAATTCCAGCGGCAGAATGCCCATGCCGATCAGGTTGGAACGGTGGATACGCTCGAAAGATTCCGCTATTACCACGCGAACGCCCTGCAAGCGTGGGCCTTTTGCCGCCCAGTCGCGGCTTGAGCCAGAGCCATACTCTTTACCGGCAATTATCGCCAGCGGCGTCCCCTCTTCCTGATACTTCATCGCCGCATCGTAAATCGCCAGCTGTTCGCCACTCGGAATATGACGGGTATAGCCGCCTTCGACGCCCGGCACCATCTCATTGCGAATACGGATATTGGCGAAAGTACCGCGCATCATCACTTCATGGTTGCCGCGCCTTGAACCATAAGAGTTAAAGTCAGCTTTATCGACGCCATGTGACTGAAGATAACGTCCTGCAGGACTGTCCGCTTTAATGCTGCCCGCAGGCGAGATATGGTCGGTAGTCACCGAATCGCCCAGCATCGCCAGCACGCGCGCGCCTTTGATATCCTGAACAGGTTTCGGTTCACGCTCCATATCGTCAAAGAACGGCGACAGACGAATATAGGTCGATCCTTCATCCCATTCATAGGTGGCCGCTTCGCTCACCTTGATCTGCTGCCAGTCCTTCGTGCCGTAGAACACCTCGGCATACTCTTTATGGAACATATCACTGGTCACCTGCTGCACCGCCGTGGCGATCTCTTCCGGTGACGGCCAGATATCCTTCAGGAAAACGTCGTTGCCCTGACGATCCTTGCCCAGCGGTTCAGTCTGCAGATTGACCTTCATATTGCCCGCCAGCGCATAGGCGACCACCAGCGGTGGCGACGCCAGCCAGTTGGTTTTCACCAGCGGATGGATACGCCCTTCAAAGTTACGGTTGCCGGAGAGTACGGCACCGACGGTAATATCGCCCTCTTTAATAGCGGCTTCTATTTCATCGGGCAGCGGCCCAGAGTTGCCGATACAGGTAGTACAGCCGTAACCGACAAGGTTGAAACCGAGCTTATCGAGGTACGGCGTCAGCTGCGCTACCGCCAGATAATCGGAGACAACTTTCGAACCCGGCGCCAGTGAGGCTTTCACCCAGGGCTGACGCTTCAGGCCGCGCTCTACCGCTTTTTTCGCCAGCAGCCCCGCCGCCATCAGCACGCTCGGGTTAGAGGTGTTGGTACAGGAGGTAATGGCGCTAATAACTACTGCGCCATCTTCGATCTGATGGCTCAGGCCGGTTTTGCTGTCGGTATAGGTAACGGATTTATGCGCCGGCTGGCTATGATTTACCTCAAGCTCGTTGCTGGCGTTGAACGCGGCGGGCACATCGCCAAGAGAGACGCGATCCTGCGGACGTTTGGGGCCGGCAATGCTGGATTCAACGCTCTGCATATCGAGCGCCAGCGAGCTGGTGAAGATCGGCTCGTCGCCAGGATTACGCCACAGCCCCTGCGTTTTCGCGTAGGCTTCAACCAGCGCGACCTGTTCGGCATCGCGTCCCGTCAGCGTCAGGTAGCCCAGCGTCACATCGTCAATCGGGAAGAAGCCGCAGGTGGCGCCATATTCGGGTGCCATATTGGCGATAGTAGCGCGGTCCGCCAGCGGCAGATCGGCCAGACCGTCGCCGTAAAACTCTACAAACTTCCCGACCACACCATGCTTACGCAGCATCTGGGTGACGGTCAGCACTAAATCGGTCGCGGTAATGCCCGGACGCAGCTTACCGGTCAGCTTAAAGCCGACAACATCCGGGATCAGCATAGAAACCGGCTGGCCCAGCATCGCCGCCTCGGCTTCAATGCCGCCGACGCCCCAGCCCAGCACGCCCAACGCGTTAATCATCGTGGTATGCGAATCGGTACCGACCAGCGTATCTGGCCAGGCGAACTGCTTGCCGTCTATTTGCTCATGCCAGACAGATTTACCGAGGTATTCCAGGTTAACCTGGTGGCAAATACCGGTTCCCGGCGGCACAACGCGGAATTTGTTGAACGCTTTCTGGCCCCAGCGCAAAAACACATAGCGTTCATGGTTGCGCTCCATCTCCAGCTGCACGTTCTCTTCAAAGGCGCTGTCGTCGCCGAAGCGGTCTACGGTGACGGAGTGGTCGATAACCAGATCGACCGGCGACAGCGGATTCACCTTCGCTACATCACCGCCTAAGCGTTTCACCGCCTCGCGCATTGCCGCCAGATCCACCACCGCCGGGACGCCGGTAAAATCCTGCATCAGCACGCGCGCAGGACGGTAAGCAATTTCACGGTCGGCATGCCCGGTCTGCTGCCAGCCGACCAGCGCACGAATATCTTCTTCCGTTACGGAATCGCCATCCTGCCAGCGCAGGAGATTCTCCAGCAGCACTTTTAATGATTTGGGAAGGCGGTCGATGTTACCAAGATGTTGGGCGGCGCGGGGTAGACTGAAAATATGATACTGCTGCTTGTCGACCTGCAGCGTGTCCTGACTCTGCTCGCGTAGGGTGTCCGACATAGCTCCTCCTTTTCTTATCGTGATCGCGTTAACCTCAGAGAGAACAAGGTTTATGTTAAAGATAGACTACATTTTCCTTAACGTTTTGATTACAACAAAAAATGCTACATTATCACGCGCGCAAACGAAAACGCCCCGCAGGCTGTGCGGGGCGTAAGCGAAAAGAATGAGGGTCAATACTGCTTTCAGGTTATACAGCAATCCATACGGCCGCGGCCCAGAATGCAAATGAGAATGCATAAGCGCTCAGCCAGGACATCTTAATCATATTGATGTTCATACGTCACTCCTCCCGAAAACGGGCGTAAAAAAGTCCTGCTGCCATCATTTATGTGATGACACCCTTTTTATATGCTGAGTGTAAAGAGTGGGCTTTTAATTTGCCCGCCGGAAAACCGGAAAGAAGTATTGCACTGGCGATGCCAGGTAACGCTGACAGCTTATTTGGCTTTCGGGTCCATGAAAGACTCGATGAAGTGACGCTGATTTTCACTCAGTTCCCAGCTATCCGGGATAGTCACTTTGTGTTCCGTCACGCTGCTCTCTTTGCCTTTACAGGCCGGGGCTTTAAGCTGAGGCGCGGATAACGACTGTTTACTGCTGAGTGTGTTCGCCCACATGGTTTAACCCCATATACGCCAGATCATCAATGCCACAACCACCCAGAACAGCGCAGAAGCAGCTATTACGGTTAACCAGGCTTTGCGACGGATATTACCAGAGCGCTCAACCTTGGTGCTTTTTGCCCGGAAGTCGGGTTGTACAGTCAGTCTCGTAGCCATAGTTTCTGATAATCACTCTCAATAAAACGATTGATAACATCGATTAAGATTTAGGATGAATCCTAAACTCATTAAGGCCGAAAATCCAGTTATTTTTATTGAGCACAACGATTAACGCTATTAATCAACGTGGCCATAAAACTTAAGGAATAATGAATCGCGACATATTTCCTTAATTGAATTATTAGATTGCAAATTTGAGTTAAATTGCGATTAGGGCCATTTCAAATTTGAGTTAACTTTAAAGAACCTGATAAAAAGCGCTTTCACATCAGGTCTTAACTGGAGTATGGGAATAATCCTGGCAGCACGCAAAGCGGCAAAGTAAATTTTGTGTACTGTTTCTCATTTAAGTAATGCAAACGGAAAAACATGTGATCGATGTTTCATTTACAAAAAAATAATAAAAATTTTCGACATTAAGGTGGCGCTAACGACTACGGACAAAAAAGGCTGCCCAGGGCAGCCTTTAACAAAATTAAACGATACGCGGATTTACTTAAACGGCAGCTTAATATCTTTGAACATCGCTTCAATATCTTCATTGGAGCGTAACGCTACCGCCGCATCGACCACATCGCGCGTAAGATGAGGCGCGAAGCGCTGAATAAAATCATACATATAGCTACGCAGAAAGGTGCTGCGGCGGAAGCCAATTTTCGTGGTGCTGTTGGTGAAAATTTCTGCCGCTTCGATGCGCACCAGGTCAGGATCGGCAATCGGATCCACGGCCATACTGGCGATAACCCCTACCCCCAGGCCTAAGCGAACATAAGTTTTGATTACGTCTGCGTCGGTAGCGGTGAAGACGATACGCGGCGTAAGGCCTGCCCGATTGAATGCAGTATCCAGTTCTGAACGTCCGGTAAAGCCGAAGGTGTAGGTAACCAGAGGGTATTCCGCCAGCTCCTCGATTGAAACCTGCCCCTTGCCCGCCAGCGGATGATCGGGCGTGACAACAATCGCGCGATTCCAGTGGTAGCATGGCAGCATAATCAGGTCGTCATAAAGATGCAGCGCTTCGGTGGCGATAGCGAAATCCGCATTGCCTTTAGAAACCGCTTCGGCGATTTGCGTCGGCGAGCCCTGATGCATATGCAGTGAGACGCGTGGATAGCGCTCAATAAAGCCTTTGATCACCCCTGGCAGCGCGTAACGCGCCTGCGTATGGGTCGTCGCCACGTAGAGCGAGCCTTTATCCGGCCAGGTATGCTCTCCCGCCACCGACTTTATCGCATCGACCTTAGACAAGACTTCACGGGCGATACGAATGATCTCTTCGCCTGCTGGCGTGACCTGCGTTAAATGTTTGCCGCTGCGCGCAAAGATCTGCACGCCCAGTTCATCCTCCAGCATGCGCACCTGCTTACTGATGCCCGGCTGAGAAGTGTAAAGTCCTTCTGCTGTCGAAGAGACATTCAGGTTGTGGTTAACCACTTCGACGATATAGCGCAACTGCTGCAATTTCATATCTGTTCCATCCCAGTAAGCTACAGAGCGCATCCCCGATTGACGTATTTTCGCCGGATCGGTGAGAAATGAGGCAAAGCACAGGAACATGTCGGAAATGCTATAACCACTATATCATTGTAAAGATGAATGTAGAACGTTTTGATATAAGGCTAAGAAAAAGGCCAGCACGGCTGGCCTTTATGAGGGAAAGGAACTTACTTTTTGGCTTCCTGCCACTTACCGTCGATATAAAACGCCGACCAGCCTGTGGCTTTGCCCTCTTTTTCAGAGGCGACATACTGCTGTTTGGTTTTACGGCTAAAGCGAACCATCGTCTTGTTGCCGTCAGGATCGGTCGCTGGCGCGTCAGCCAGGTAGCGCAGTTTTTCCGGCAGACGATCTTTAAAGCGCTGCAGCTCTTCCACCAAAGGCGCGCGCGTTTCACGCGATTTGGGGAAAGTGTTCGCCGCCAGGAAGACGCCCGCCGCGCCGTCGCGCAGCACGAAGTAAGCGTCTGATTTCTCGCAGGGCAGCTCAGGCAACGGCACCGGATCTTCTTTCGGCGGCGCGACTTCGCCGTTACGCAGAATTTTGCGCGTGTTCTTACAGTCGTCGTTGGTGCACGCCATGTACTTGCCGAAACGGCCCATTTTCAGGTGCATTTCCGAACCGCACTTCTCGCACTCTACCACCGGGCCGTCATAGCCTTTGATCCGGAATTCGCCCTGTTCAATCTCGTATCCGTCGCATTCTGGGTTGTTGCCGCAGACGTGCAGCTTACGCTGCGGATCGATCAGGTAGCTGTCCATCGCCGTACCGCACTTCTGGCAGCGGCGACGCGCGCGCAACGCGTTGGTTTCGGCGTCGTCGCCTTCCAGCACGTTGAGCACTTCGTTTTCCGGGATCAAGTTGATGGTCTGCTTGCAACGCTCCTTCGGCGGCAGCGCGTAGCCGGAACAGCCAAGGAAAACGCCGGTGCTGGCGGTGCGGATACCCATTTTCCGTCCGCAGGTAGGACAGTCGATAGAGGTGAGCACCATCTGGTTCGGCTGCATGCCGCCCTCTTCTGGATCTTTCTCAGCTTTGTCCAGCTGCTGAGTAAAGTCGCTGAAGAAGTTGTCCAGCACGCCTTTCCATTCCGCCTCATTGTTGGCAACCCGATCGAGGCTGTCCTCCATGGTAGCGGTAAAGTCGTAGTTCATCAGATCGCGGAAATTCTCTTCCAGACGATCGGTGACGATTTCGCCCATTTTCTCGGCGTAAAAACGGCGGTTTTCCACCCGCACGTAACCGCGATCCTGAATGGTCGAGATAATGGCGGCGTAGGTAGAAGGACGACCGATGCCGCGCTTTTCCAGTTCGCGCACCAGCGAGGCTTCGCTGAAGCGCGCCGGTGGTTTGGTGAAGTGCTGGCTCGGAACCAGCTGCTGCAGATCCAGCGTCTCGCCCGTTTCCACAGGCGGCAGCGTGCGGTCTTCATCATTTTTACGCAGCGCTGGCATCACGCGCGTCCAGCCGTCGAAGCGCAGCGTGCGCCCTTTCGCCTTCAGCTTAAAGCCGGCAGCGGCAACGGTCAGCGTCGTGGAATCATACTGCGCAGGCACCATCTGGCAGGCGACAAACTGACGCCAGATCAGCTGATAGAGCTTCTGCGCGTCCGCTTCCATATCTTTAAGTTTTTCCGCCACGACGTTAACGTCGGAGGGACGGATCGCTTCGTGCGCTTCCTGGGAATTCTCTTTGCTGGCGTAGGTGTTCGCCGTCTCCGGCAGATACTTTTTACCGAAGTTCTTGTCGATATAGCCGCGCGCCATCGCCAGCGCATCCTGACTCAGGTTGGTCGAGTCGGTACGCATATAGGTAATGTGGCCCGCTTCATAGAGCCGCTGCGCCATCATCATGGTTTTCTTGACGCCAAAGCCGAGTCGCGTACTGGCCGCCTGCTGTAGCGTCGAGGTAATAAAAGGTGCGCCAGGCTTGCTGCTGGTCGGTTTATCTTCGCGGTCCACCACTTCATAGCGCGCATTTTCCAGCAGCGCGACGGCGGCCTGCGTCTGTTCGCCGTTGACCGGACGGAACGGGCTGTCGTTCTGGTGCGTCACGGACATCGCCAGCAAATCGCCTTTCGCCGTATGCAGATCGGCGTTCAGCTCCCAGTATTCTTCCGGCACAAACGCTTTGATTTCACGTTCACGCTCAACCACCAGGCGTACGGCGACAGACTGAACGCGACCGGCAGAGAGGCCACGCGCAATCTTCTTCCACAGCAGCGGCGATACCATATAGCCGACGACGCGGTCCATAAAGCGGCGCGCCTGCTGCGCATTAACGCGATCGATATTAAGTTCGCCCGGCGTTTCAAACGCCTGACGAATCGCATTTTTGGTGATTTCGTTAAAGACTACGCGGCTAAAGCGCTTATCGTCGCCGCCGATCACTTCCCGCAGGTGCCAGGCGATGGCTTCCCCTTCGCGGTCAAGGTCGGTTGCGAGGTAAATGTGGTCAGCATTGGCCGCCAGCGCTTTCAGTTCGGAGACGACTTTTTCCTTGCCGGGCAGGATCTGATAGTCAGCTTTCCAGCCGTGGTACGGGTCAACGCCCATTCGACTGACTAGCGCAGCTTTTTCGTCTTTTTTAACCTTTTTGGTTTTTTTATCGCCGGCCCCGTCAGCACTCTTTTTCGCGGTTGAACCACTGGTCGGCAAATCACGGATATGACCGACGCTGGATTTCACCACGTAGTCACTACCGAGGTATTTATTGATTGTTTTGGCCTTTGCCGGGGACTCAACGATGACGAGTGCTTTACCCATATGTACCTTTACCTAATGAAAACGTCCTGATAAACGGGAGAGGATTTGATGCCCTGAAACCCATTGGGTTCAATATTGTTGCGCCTTTTTTGCTTTTCAAGGCTGCGGGGTCAATCTCGGGCCAGCTGGCATATGCTTATGCAAGGGTATGAATAAGAGCGACTTTTTCATCTGACTCAACCACACATCCCGGTGTGATCTCCCTGAAATCTGAATCGCCCACACTCTACCTGATAAAATTCGTTACGCAACTTAATTAGCACTCAGTCGATTTTTGCGCCAGATTTTCGCGCTTTTTGCTGATTTGCCGCGCAGCGGTTTTGGCAAGTAATATAGAAAGGATTTTGTGCATGTCAAAAAGGCGCTATTCAATGCAGAAGAATACTCAGGCCATTTCACGCCAGGCGCTACTGGAAAAAGCCAATGCGCTCATTCGGGAGCATGACGATTATTTCGCCGGGCTTGAAGCAGACGACGTAATCCAGCAAGGAGACGTTCTGGTTTTCCGCGGCCCCTTTTTCCTTGATGACGAGGGGCTGCCAACAGCGAAGACCACGGCGGTGTTTAACGTGTTTAAATATCTGGCGCTGACGCTTTCGTCACGCTACCACCTGGCATAAAAAACCCGGCGGATGCCGGGTTCGTTTATCGCGAGTGTGCAGACGCTCTTTACAGCAGCGGCTTTTCGCCGCGCTGCCACCACTTCATCAGCAGGCGCTCCGCTACCGAGCCAGCGCTGTGAGTCACGCGGTCGATCATTTTGCGGCGGCGCGCATAGTGCACGCCCAGCACGTTAAAGAGATCCATCTGGCTGATGATCAGCTCGTCACTGGTGCTGATATCGTCAATAAGCTTTAAGTCGAGCGCCTGTCGGCCATACCAGTGCTCGCCTGTCGCCACTTTGTCGATATCCAGCGTTGGGCGCATCTGGTGCACGAACTCTTTGAACAGCACATGCGTTTCGTTGAGATCTTCCTGAAACTTCTCACGGCCTTCGTCGGTGTTTTCACCGAACAGCGTCAGGGTGCGTTTGTACTGCCCTGCGGTGTGCAGTTCGACATCAATGTCGTTACGCTTGAGCAGACGATTGAAGTTAGGGATTTGCGCCACGACGCCGATAGAGCCGAGAATGGCGAAGGGCGCGGCCACGATGCGATCCGCCACGCAGGCCATCATATAGCCGCCGCTGGCGGCCACTTTGTCGACCGCCGCCGTCAGGCGCAGGCCGCGATCGCGCAGGCGCTGCAGCTGCGACGCTGCCAGGCCGTAGCCATGCACTACGCCGCCTGGGCTTTCCAGCCGCAGCAGTACCTCATCGCCCTTTTCCGCTACCGCCAGTACGGCGGAAACCTCTTCGCGCAGCGCCGTCACTTCGCTGGCGTCCATGCTGCCCTTAAAATCGATAACGTAAAGCGTCGGTTTCTGACGCTCAACAACGCCTTGCTTCGCGGCGCGCTTCTCCGCTTTCGCCTTCTGCTTTTCCGCTTTTTTATGCTGCTTCAGCCACACTTTCTGTACCTGCGGCTTCATTTTAGCCAGCTGCAGATCTTCCTTCATTTGCTGATAATCATCGCCCAGATGCGTCAGCCGGAGCTGCCCGGCCGCCTGGCCGCGCTTGCGCAGCGCCGCGTTCACAATAATCGCCACGACGGCGCCGACGGCTACAACAACCGTCACCGCTTTGGCCAGAAATAATCCATAACTGGAGAGTAAATCCATTCTGCCGCCTTATTAAACAGAGAATTAGCACTAATCAGAGAGTTTAACGGGTTTAGCGCCGCGCGTCGCCTGAAATGCCAGCGCCCGGCACAGAAAGCGCCTGTGGATGATTGCACCCTCCGGCGAATTAAGGCATAAAGCCAAAAACCCGTTTAGCGCTCAAGGAAATCGTCGTGCACTATCAACCGAAAAGCGACCTGCTGCAAAACCGCATCATTCTTGTCACCGGCGCCTCAGACGGCATCGGCCGCGAAGCCGCCATTACCTATGCGCGCTACGGCGCGGAAGTCATTCTGCTTGGCCGCAATACAGAGCGTCTGGAGCAGACCCAGCAGGCGATCGGCCAACTGGGTCTGCGTCCGGCGCACTGCGTGGTGTTCGATCTGGCGCAGGCGACCCCGGATGCCTGTCGGCAGCTGGCTGACCAGCTGGCGCAGCAGTTTCCACGCCTCGATGGCGTGCTGCACAACGCCGGCATTCTGGGCGAAATCGTGCCGCTGGCCGAGCTGGATCCGCAAATCTGGCAAGATGTGATGAAAATCAATCTTGATGCCACCTTCTTCCTGACGCAGGCCTTACTGCCGCTGCTGCTGAAATCGAGTGCCGGTTCGCTGGTATTTACCACCTCCAGCGTGGGACGTACCGGTCGCGCGGGCTGGGGCGCCTATGCCGTTTCCAAGTTCGCCACCGAAGGGATGATGCAGGTGCTGGCGGATGAGTATAAAAACCAGTCGCTGCGCGTTAACTGCATCAACCCTGGCGGCACGCGCACCAAAATGCGCGCCTCGGCCTTCCCGCAGGAGGATGCCGGTAAGCTGAAAACGCCAGCCGACCTGATGCCGCTCTACCTTTATGTTATGGGCGACGACAGCCGCCGTAAAACAGGCGTCAGCTTCGACGCGCAGCCCGGCCGCAAACCTGGAGCGGCAGAGTAATGAGTGACGATCGCCACCAGCAGCGCCAGCAGCGGCTGAAAGAGCAGGTTGATGCACGCATCGCCGCGGCAACGGAGACGCGCGGCATCCTGATGGTCTTTACCGGCAATGGTAAAGGCAAAACCACCGCCGCCTTCGGCACCGCGCTGCGCGCCGTCGGGCATGATAAAAAGGTGGGCGTGATCCAGTTTATCAAAGGCGAATGGCCTAACGGCGAACGCAACCTGCTGTCGCAGCACGGGGTGGAATTTCAGGTCATGTCTACCGGCTTTACCTGGGAGACGCAAAACCGCGAGACCGATACGGCCGCCTGCCTTGCGGTCTGGCAGCACGCCAGGCGGATGCTAGCGGACGAGCGTCTGGATCTGGTGCTGCTGGATGAGATCACCTATATGGTGAGCATGGACTACTTACCGCTGGAGGAGCTGGAGCGCGCGCTCCGTGAGCGTCCGGCGCATCAGAGCGTTATCCTGACCGGACGCGGCTGCCATCGCGCGCTGATGGAGATGGCAGACACCGTAACTGAAATGCGGCCGGTTAAGCACGCCTTCGATGCGGGTATTCAGGCGCAGCAAGGCATCGACTGGTAAAAAAAACGCAGCCCGAGAGCTGCGTTTTTTATTAGCCGCGTTTGCTGCCGCCGCCGCTGCTGCGTCGGCCGCTGCCACTGACCTGCGTGTGGCGCTTGACCGCACGACGAATTTGATTCGCCTTGGTGCGACGGCGATCTTTCTCAACCGCCAGCTTGGTGACCGTCTCGTCATCCATGCCAACCAGCGAGCGCAGGTAGTTAACCGCCGCCAGATCCATTTCCATCCAGCCGCCGCGCGGTAAACCTTTTGGCAGATGGATATCGCCATAGCGCACGCGCATCAGGCGGCTGACCTGCACGCCGACCGCTTCCCACAGACGACGCACTTCGCGGTTGCGTCCTTCTGTCAGGGTGACGTTATACCACTGGTTCACC
>NZ_DJDN01000036.1:78778-80558 GCF_002431095.1 Pantoea sp. UBA5923
TCGCCGCCGGCAAAGCGCAGCGTTTTAAAGGCTGCCGGGCCATCTTCCAGCTGTACGCCTTTGCTCAGCTGACGAATTTTATCATCGTCCACCTGACCAAACACGCGTACGGCATATTCACGCTCGACTTCACGGCTTGGATGCATCAGGCGGTTAGCCAGTTCTCCATCGGTGGTGAACAGCAGCAGGCCGCAGGTATTAACGTCCAGACGCCCTACCGCGATCCAGCGGGAGCCGCGCAGGCGCGGCAGGCGATCGAATACCGTTGGACGGCCTTCCGGATCGCTTCGGGTGCAGAGTTCGCCCTCAGGCTTGTAATAGGCAAGCACGCGGCATACTTCCGTCGCCGACTCGGCGATAGAGACCAGATGGCCGTCGATGCGGATTTTCAGGGATTTATCGTTTTCAATGCGGTCGCCCAGCGTGGCGAGTTTGCCGTCGATACTGACGCGACCAGCGGCGATTTTTGCTTCGATTTCACGACGGGAACCGTGGCCTGCACGTGCCAGGACTTTCTGTAACTTTTCGCTCATAGCGGCCTCACTGTCGCCTTCCCAGGCGTCATTTGGGTTAAACTTCTTTAAAATCAATAAGTTAAGTTATGATGTTCCGCCCATTATACCTTTAATTTACTGATTTGTAACCTGCTTTATCAGAATAGCAGGCAGGGCGTTTCAGGCTTATACAGGTGACAATGATGGCGGTACGCGGCGCCTCTCCTGCCCGTCTCCCCTCTGTTTAACATCTGTGATCGTCTTCGCAACAGACGTCTTTGCAGACTTGTATGGTAGGCAAGCTTCTGACAAACGGGAGATCCCTATGACCTCTATATCCACGCCATCCGCTAATGCAACCGCCGAAACCGCTGACAACCAGCGCATCATACGCCGGGTTGCCAGCGCATCCGCTATCGGTACCGCAGCGGAATATTATGACTTTTTCGCCTATGGAACCGCCGCAGTACTCTTCTTCGGCCACCTCTTCTTTCCCAGCGATAATCCGCTGGTCAGTACGCTGGCCGCCTTCGCCACTTACGCCGTCGGCTTTCTGGCGCGTCCGGTTGGCGGGATTATTTTTGGCCATATCGGCGATAAGGTGGGACGTAAAAAAGCGCTGGTCGCCACTATCCTGATTGTCGGCCTGGGCACCTTTTGCATCGGTTTGTTGCCGACCTATGCCACCCTCGGTATCTGGGCGCCGGTCTCCTTAATCGTTATCCGGCTCTTGCAGGGATTCGGCGTCGGCGGCGAGCAGGCTGGCGCAGTATTGATGACGGCGGAGTATGCCCAGCCCGCGCGGCGAGGTTACTTCGCCAGCTGGGTACAGACGGGCGCGCCGGCCGGCTTTCTGCTGCCGCTGGCGCTGTTCGCTCTTCTGAATGCGTTCCTGACCGCAGATCAGATGATGAGCTGGGGCTGGCGCGTCCCTTTTTTGCTGAGCGCCCTGCTGGTCATCGTTGGTCTGTTTATCCGGCTGCGAATTGATGAGTCGCCGGTTTTCGCAGAGATCCGCGCCACCAAAGCCGCAGAATCGCGCCCGCTGAAAGAGGTGATTCAGGCTTATCCTGGGCTGGTGATCAACGGCGTAGCGGCGAAGCTGATTGAAGCCTGCGCTTTTGCTCTGTTCACCGTGATTATTCTGGCCTGGGCTAAAGCTAATCAGCTCGACAGTAATATCCTGATGGAGAGCATGATTGTCGCTGTGATTCTGGAAATCTTCGCTATCCCGCTGATGGGTGCGCTTTCTGACCGCATCGGCCGCAAACCAGTCTACCTGCTGG
>NZ_DJDN01000036.1:80707-81411 GCF_002431095.1 Pantoea sp. UBA5923
GTCTACCTGCTGGGCGCGCTGCTGATTGTGCTGTCGATCGTGCCCTTTTTCCTCGCGCTGCAGCAAAACAGCTACTGGCTGACTCAGATCGCCATGATCGTGGCGCTGACGCTCGGTCACAGTATGTGTTACGCGCCTCAGGCCTCGTGGTTTCCGGAGCTGTTTCCGACCCATATACGCTGCAGCGGCATTGCCGTGATCTGGCAAATTGGCTCGTTAATCGGCAGCGGTCTTCTCGGTCTGGCCGCGGTAAAAATTTTGCAGGTCACGAATGGCCACTGGTATGGCCTGGCGATCTATGTCGGCGTGCTTGGCGTTATTTCTCTGGTGGGGCTGTTCCGTTTACCAGAGACCGCGCCAGGGCGGCGCGGCGAGGAATATCACCGCTGGCGGCAACGTTAACCCTCCTCTTTTCTCCCTGTTGCCGTCTTCGCGGACGGCAATCATTAATTCGCCACTTTCAGGCTTTCAGCGTGGCCTGGTGAACAACTCTCTGAAGCAAAAATGCTTTTTCGCCTAACAGGATCTGTTTTCAATGGCTAATGTATCCAGCAAACAGAATATTCATCAGATAAATTAAACAGTTAAAAACAGATTAAGCTTAACTGGCTTTTTCACTGTTTTTTTCAGCTGGCAGCGCGCAGCGTGACAGATGGTTATTCTGTGTTTTGAGGATAAATCGCAATATTCATATGGATATTGCA
>NZ_DJDN01000036.1:81479-95929 GCF_002431095.1 Pantoea sp. UBA5923
ATATTCATATGGATATTGCACTTTATTGCCGCTCTTAAAACCACAGATTGAATTAGCACCCTATTTCTCTGTATTTCTTTTTAGGATTAATCTTAATAGATTGTCTGACGGTAATTTATAAGTACAATCAGAGCCAGAAACGCAAAAAATAACTTTCGCATTATTAATCTTAAGCTGTTATCTGACCGGAAGTTATTAACAAGCATTTAACTAATTTTTGCAGTTTCTTTAAAAATAAACCGGCGCTACCGGAAATGCAGCGTTAATACGGCTCAATGATGAGTCTGAAATTGCATGTCAAAAGCCTTCACCAGGGATTTTCCGACATGCCAACATAAAGATAATCACCATGAGAAAACTGTTCTTATGGCCGGCGTTCGCTGCGCTGGCTCTGAGCGGTTGCTCTGTGGGCCATACCGAATACAGCCGTACGGCAATGCAGCATGTGGACATGAGTTTCACCGGCATTCCTACGATTCTCGGGCTTGGCACGCTAGGCAGCAGCATTCCCATTACGCCTGAATACAGCCTGACGGCAGCGCACGTGGCGAAATTCGCCGTACAGCGCGTAAAGGCTTACCACCCTTATTGCGATCTGGCGATCATTTACCACAAAAACGACGCGACGACGCTGGCTAAATTCCGCAGCAGCGATATCGGCGACCCGGTAAAGATGTACGGTTATAGTTTTATATCCGCTATGCCGGTTGAGTCTTCGGGCACTAATTTAGCGCGCACCGCTATCCGTAACAGCTGGAATAAAAAACCCTGTATGGCGATGGCGTCAAATGCCGGCGTGGTAAAAGGGATGTCGGGCGGCGCGGTTTATAATGCGGATAATACGCTGGGCGGGGTTATTGTCGGTTTCAGCGATGAGATAAAAAGCAACCGCAGCGGCAAAATCGTTTTAAAAGATGTGTCGCTCTATATTCCCTATTCAGATTTTCAAAACTGGCTGAAGCAAAATATTGGTCAGGCGGCGCAAAGCGGCACCTGACCAGGCTGTTACAGGAAAGGCCGGATATCGCCTGAACCTTCGCGCGCTATCACGGGTGCATCGCTGGTGAGATCGACAACCGTTGTCGGCTGCTGTCCCAGCGTGCCCCCGTCAATAATCAAATCAACCAGCTTGCCGATGCTGTGCTGGATCTCTTCCGGGTCCGATTCGGTAAAATCGTTGCCCGGCAGGATCAACGAGGTTGACATCATCGGCTCGTTAAGCGCCTCCAGCAGCGCCAGCGCAATCGGGTTGGACGGCACGCGCAGGCCGATAGTTTTCCGCTTGTCATTCATCAGACGACGCGGCACCACTTTGGTCGCCTTCAGAATAAAGGTATAGCTGCCCGGCGTATTATTTTTCAGCAGGCGAAAGGCGCTGTTATCAACCTGCGAATAGTTGGAGATTTCCGACAGATCGCGGCACATCAGCGTGAAGTTATGGTTGCCATCCAGCTGACGAATGCGGCAAATGCGCTCCAGCGCATTTTTCTCTTCCAGCCGGCAGCCCAGCGCATAGCCGGAATCGGTGGGATAGACAATGACGCCACCCTTATTGAGATAGTCGACGGCCTGAGAAACCAGACGCGGCTGCGGGTTTTCCGGGTGAATGTGAAAAAGTTGACTCATAAAAAACCTCTTATCACCTGTCCGCGTCAGAGCCTGCCGGCACCAGCGCCGGGAATCGCTCCCATACTGGCTCAACGCCGGCCGGAAGCCAGAGTTTGCGGCCCAGCTCAATCCACGGGCAGGGTTGATGAAAATCGGAACCTTGCGACGCAGCCAGATCGTAATCACGGGCGTATTGCGCCAGCTGCGTTCGTTCATTTGGCGCCTGCTGACACTGCGCCACTTCCATGGCGTCACCGCCCGCTTCGCGGAAATGCGCGATCAGACGCTTCAGCCATTTTGCCGACAAACCGTAGCGGCCAGGGTGCGCCAGCACCGCACAGCCGCCAGAATGGTGAATAGCATCAATAGCTTGTTTAATTGTACACCATTGCGGCGGAACATAGCCGGTTTTGCCGCGCGCCAGGTAGCTTTTGAAAACCTGCGCTATCGTGTCGGCTTTTCCCTGCTCAATGAGAAAACGGGCAAAGTGGCCGCGCGTAATTACCCCGCCATCGGCCAGTCGGGCTGCGCCAGCCAGCGCGTCAGGAATACGCGCCTTTTCCAGCCGTTCAGCAATCTGCTCCGCCCGTTCCTGACGGCAGCGGGCTTGTTCCGCCAGAAAAGCAGTCATTGCCGGGTGGCTAATATCGATGTTCAGCCCGACAATATGAATTTCATGATTTTCCCACAGCGTCGAGGCTTCTACCCCCGCCAGCACCTTTAGCGGCAGCGACTGCTCAGCGACGGCGCGCTGCGCTGCTGCAACGCCAGCTACGCTGTCATGGTCGGTAATGGCCAGCACGCCGACGCGCATAGTAACGGCGCGCTGCACCAGCGCTTCCGGCGTCAGCAACCCGTCGGAAGCACGCGTATGGCTGTGTAAATCGTAAAGAGGGAAACGGGCAATATCGTTCAAATGGCACTCCTGCTGCACGTTGAAGCGGCCAGCATGATAACGATTTTATGCTCAGGTGA
The DNA here is from genome assembly GCF_002431095.1 of Pantoea sp. UBA5923. Taxonomy (NCBI): domain Bacteria; kingdom Pseudomonadati; phylum Pseudomonadota; class Gammaproteobacteria; order Enterobacterales; family Erwiniaceae; genus Pantoea; species Pantoea sp. UBA5923. The sequence continues at coordinate 84,063 of NZ_DJDN01000036.1, forward strand.
AAAAGCGTATTGACTTTTATGCGCTGAACCCGTTAACTAGTACACAAGTTCACAACTAAACGGGTCTTTTCTCATGGCGACGATTTTTATGCTTTCTGCAGGCTGGTGGCGCGATGTTTCCCATAACGGGCAACGTCTGGCACGCCTTGCGTAACGCAGTGCAGAGACCCGAGCCCGCTTAAAGCGGGCTTTTTTTTAGGCGAATTTCAGAGAGACCACCATGCCAAATGCGAAACCTACATTGAAGTTGATTACCGGCACCGCGCCCTACCGCGAAGATCCGGCCGCAGTGTTTCACCAGTTATGCGGCGCACGTCCGGCAACTCTGCTGCTCGAGTCGGCGGATATCGACAGCAAACGTAACCTGAAAAGCCTGCTGATTGTCGACAGCGCCCTGCGCGTCAGCGCGCTGGGATCCTGCGTAACGGTACAGGCCCTGTCCGAAAATGGCCGCGCGCTGCTGCCGCTGCTGGATGCCGCGCTGCCCGAAAGCGTCAATATCGAGGCGCGCCCGGATGGCCGCGAGCTGCATTTTCCTTCTGCTGACGCCGTACAGGATGAGGACTCCCGCCTGCAGGCGCTGTCGGTGTTTGACGCACTGCGCCTGATCCCCCACCTGGTAAACTCGCCCGCTGACGAACGCGAAGCGATGCTGCTCGGCGGCCTGTTCGCCTACGACCTGGTAGCGGGATTTGAAGAGCTGCCCGCGCTGAAGAATCAGCAGCGCTGCCCAGACTACTGCTTCTACCTGGCAGAGACCCTGCTGGTGCTCGACCATCAGACGCGCAGCGCCACGCTGCAGGCAAGCCTGTTCTGCCCGTCCACCAGCGAATTCCAGCGTCTGCAGAGCCGCATCGAACAGCTACACGGCCAGATGCTGCAGCCCGCGCCTGCGCTGCCGGTTCAGACGGTTGAGCAGATGACGCTGAGCGTCAGCCAGAGCGACGAAGCCTATTGCGATACGGTGCGCCAGATGCAGGAAGCGATTCGCCTCGGCGAGATTTTCCAGGTGGTGCCGTCGCGCCGCTTCTCGCTGCCCTGCCCGTCGCCGCTCGCCGCCTATGAGACGCTGAAGAACAGCAATCCCAGCCCCTATATGTTCTTTATGCAGGATCGCGATTTCGCGCTGTTCGGCGCCTCGCCGGAAAGCTCGCTGAAATATGACGCCGTCACGCGTCAGATCGAAATCTACCCAATTGCCGGCACGCGCCCACGCGGTCGCCACGCTGACGGCTCGCTTGACCGCGATCTCGACAGCCGTATTGAGCTGGAGATGCGCACCGATCATAAAGAGCTGGCAGAACACCTGATGCTGGTGGACCTGGCGCGTAACGATCTGGCGCGTATCTGCGTGCCGGGCAGCCGCTATGTTGCCGATCTGACCAAGGTCGACCGCTACTCTTTCGTGATGCACCTGGTCTCCCGCGTGATCGGCACGCTGCGCGAAGACCTCGACGTGCTGCACGCCTACCGCGCCTGCATGAATATGGGCACGCTGAGCGGCGCGCCAAAAGTACGCGCCATGCAGCTGATCGCCGCAGCGGAAGGCACGCGCCGCGGCAGCTACGGCGGCGCGGTCGGGTACTTCACCGCACACGGCGATCTCGACACCTGCATCGTGATCCGCTCGGCCTGGGTTGAAGATGGCATCGCCACGGTGCAGGCCGGCGCTGGCGTAGTGCTCGACTCTGATCCGCAGGCGGAAGCGGACGAAAGCCGCAATAAAGCCCGCGCCGTTCTGCGCGCTATCGCGACCGCCCATCACTGCAAGGAGATTTTCTGATGGCCGATATCCTGCTGCTCGATAACATCGACTCTTTTACCTACAACCTCGTTGATCAGCTGCGATCCTTCGGCCACAACGTGGTGATCTACCGCAACAACGTCCCGGCGGCGCTGCTGGCTGAACGTCTGCAGCGTATGGAGAACCCGGTGCTGATGCTTTCGCCTGGCCCTGGCGCGCCGAAAGACGCAGGCTGCATGCCGGAACTGCTGCAAACCCTGCGCGGACGCCTGCCGATTATCGGCATCTGCCTGGGCCATCAGGCGATTATCGAAGCCTATGGCGGTCATGTCGGTCAGGCGGGCGAAATCCTGCATGGCAAAGCCTCCGCCATTACCCATGATGGAGAAGCGATGTTCGCCGGGCTGAGCAATCCGCTGCCGGTGGCGCGCTACCACTCGCTGGTGGGCAGCAATACGCCTGCGGAGCTGACGGTTAACGCCAGCTACAACGGCATGGTCATGGCGGTACGCCACGACGCCGATCGCGTGTGCGGCTTCCAGTTCCATCCTGAATCCATCCTGACCACTCAGGGCGCCCGTCTGCTGGAGCAGACGCTGGCCTGGGTGCTGGCGACATCACAGGGAGAATGAACATGCATGCCATCCTGGAAAAACTTTATCAGGCGCAGACGTTGACGCAGGGCGAGAGCCATCAGCTCTTTAGCGCCATTATTACCGGCCAGCTGGAGCCCACCCAGCTCGCCGCCGCGCTGATCGCCATGAAGGTGCGCGGCGAATCGCCGCAGGAGATCGCTGGCGCGGCCAGCGCGCTGCTGGAAGACGCCAGACCTTTTCCGCGTCCTGACTACGCCTTTGCCGATATTGTCGGCACCGGCGGCGACGGCAGCAACAGCATTAATATCTCTACCGCCAGCGCCTTTGTTGCCGCGACCTGCGGGCTGAAAGTGGCGAAGCACGGTAACCGCAGCGTATCAAGCAAGTCGGGCTCTTCCGATCTGCTGGCGGCGTTCGGCATCAGCCTGGATATGCCCGCTGAGCAGGCGCGCGCGGCGCTGGACGATCTCAACGTCTGCTTCCTGTTCGCGCCGCAGTATCACACCGGCTTTCGCCATGCGATGCCGGTGCGTCAGCAGCTGAAAACGCGCACGCTGTTTAACGTGCTTGGCCCGCTGATCAACCCGGCGCGACCGCCGCTGGCGGTTATCGGCGTCTACAGTCCCGAACTGGTGCTGCCGATCGCCCAGACGCTGAAGGTGCTGGGCTACCAGCGCGCCGCGGTGGTACACGGCGGGGGGATGGACGAGGTGGCGCTACACAGCGAAACCCACGTCGCCGAACTGCGCGACGGCGAAATCACCCGCTATCAGCTGACCCCGGAAGACTTCGGTTTCGGCTTTCATCCCAAGGAGGCGCTGGCTGGCGGCACGCCCGAAGAAAACCGTGACATTCTTACCCGTTTACTTCAGGGTAATGGCCAGCAGGCCCATGAGGAAGCGGTTGCCGTCAACGTGGCGATGTTGTTAAAAGTATTCGGTCATGAAGATTTGCGCGAAAACGCGCAGCGTGCGCGACAGGCTATCCACAGCGGACAGGCCTACGAGCGCGTTGTCGCTCTGGCAGCGAGAGGATAACCATGCAAGGCACGATTTTAGAGAAGATTGTTCAGGATAAAGCGCAGTGGGTAGAGGCGCGCAAGGCGCAGCAGCCGCTGGCGTCCTTTCAGAATGAGGTACAGCCCGCATCCCGCAGCTTTTATGATGCACTGCAGGGCGCCCGTACCGCTTTTATTCTTGAGTGCAAAAAGGCGTCTCCTTCTAAAGGACTGATCCGCGAAGATTTCGATCCGGCGACGATTGCGGGCATTTATCGTCACTACGCCTCCGCCGTCTCGGTGCTGACCGATGAAAAATATTTTCAGGGCAGCTTCGATTTTCTGCCGATCGTCAGCGCGGCGATCACGCAGCCGGTGCTGTGCAAAGATTTTATTATCGATCCGTACCAAATCTATCTGGCGCGTCACTACCAGGCTGACGCCATCCTGCTGATGCTGTCGGTACTGAATGATGACGAGTATCGTCAGCTGGCCGCCGTGGCGCACAGCCTGAACATGGGCATACTGACTGAAGTCAGCAACGAAGCGGAGCTAGAGCGCGCCATTGCGCTGAAGGCAAAAGTCGTCGGCATTAATAACCGCGATCTGCGCGATATGTCGATCGATCTTAACCGTACGCGTCAGCTGGCGTCCCGCCTGTCACACGGCGTGACCGTTATCAGCGAATCCGGCATTCATAACTATGCGCAGGTGCGCGAGCTGAGCCGTTTCGCTAACGGCTTCCTGATTGGCTCGGCGCTGATGGAAGAGGCGGATCTGGCGGGCGCGGTGCGCCGCGTGCTGCTGGGCGACAATAAAGTATGCGGTCTGACGCGAGCAGAAGATGCGCGCGCGGCCTTTGAAGCGGGCGCGCTTTACGGCGGTCTGATTTTCGCCGAAGGCTCGCCGCGCCGAATTGATGAGCAGCAGGCGCAGCAGGTAATGGCTGGCGCGCCGCTGCGCTATGCAGGCGTGTTCCGCAACGCCCCTGTCAGTGACGTTGTCACTAAAGCGACCGCGCTTAACCTCAGCGCCGTCCAGCTACACGGCGATGAAGACCAGGCGTATGTGGCGGAACTGCGCGCCGCGCTGCCCGCCGGGATCGCTATCTGGAAAGCCCTGAGTATTCAAAGCGCGCTGCCCGCGCGCGACTGGCCGCACGTCGACCGCTACGTTTTCGACAACGGCAACGGCGGCAGCGGCGCGCGCTTCGACTGGTCACTGCTCAAGGACCAGGACTTAAGCAACGTGCTGCTTGCTGGCGGCCTGAGCGCGGATAACTGCGTGGAAGCGGCACGCCTCGGCTGCGCGGGCCTTGACTTCAACTCCGGCGTGGAAAGCGCGCCCGGCATCAAAGATGCCAGCAAAATCGCGGCGGTTTTCCGCACGCTGCGCGCCTACTGATTTGTCAGGTCCGCTGCGGCGGGCCTCTAAGGAAGATGAAACCATGACACTACTGAACCCCTATTTTGGCGACTTTGGCGGCATGTATGTGCCGCAGATCCTGATGCCGGCGCTGAGCCAGCTGGAAGCGGCCTTTGTCGAGGCGCAGAAAGATCCTGCCTTTCAGGCGGAATTCACTGACCTGCTGAAAAACTATGCGGGACGCCCGACAGCGCTCACCCTCTGCAGCAACCTGACAAAAGGCACCAAAACCCGCCTTTATCTTAAGCGCGAAGATCTGCTACACGGCGGCGCGCACAAAACCAATCAGGTGCTGGGTCAGGCGCTGCTGGCGAAGCGCATGGGCAAGAGCGAAATCATCGCGGAAACCGGCGCGGGCCAGCATGGCGTCGCCTCGGCGCTGGCGTGCGCGCTGCTCGGTATGAAGTGCCGTATCTATATGGGCGCGAAAGATGTTGAGCGTCAGTCACCAAACGTCTTCCGTATGCGTCTGATGGGCGCGGAAGTGATCCCGGTGCACAGCGGCTCCGCGACGCTGAAAGATGCCTGTAACGAGGCGCTGCGCGACTGGTCTGGCAGCTATGAAACCGCGCACTATATGCTTGGCACCGCAGCGGGGCCGCACCCCTATCCGACCATTGTGCGCGAGTTCCAGCGCATGATCGGCGAAGAGACCAAAGCGCAGATTCTGGAAAAAGAGGGGCGCTTGCCGGATGCGGTTATCGCCTGCGTCGGCGGCGGATCTAATGCGATCGGCATGTTCGCCGACTTTCTTATGGATGAAAGCGTCGGCCTGATCGGCGTTGAACCGGCCGGTCACGGCATTGAGACCGGTGAGCACGGCGCACCGCTCAAGCATGGCCGCGTCGGCATCTATTTCGGTATGAAAGCGCCGATGATGCAGACCGAAGAGGGCCAGATTGAAGAGTCCTACTCTATCTCTGCCGGGCTTGATTTCCCGTCCGTCGGCCCGCAGCACGCGCATCTCAACAGTATCGGCCGCGCCGACTACGTGTCGATTACCGATAATGAAGCGCTGTCCGCCTTTAAAGAGCTTTGCCGCGCGGAAGGCATTATCCCGGCGCTGGAGTCCTCGCACGCCCTGGCCCACGCGCTGAAGATGATCCGCGAGAACCCGGAGAAAGAGCAACTGCTGGTGGTGAACCTTTCGGGCCGCGGCGATAAAGACATCTTTACCGTTCACGATATTCTGACTGCGCAGGGAGAAATCTGATGGAGCGTTATCAACAGCTGTTTAAGCGTTTACAGGCCAGCAAAGAAGGCGCATTCGTTCCCTTCGTCACGCTGGGCGATCCCTCGCCGGCGCTGTCGCTGAAGATTATCGACGCGCTGGTCGCGGGCGGCGCCGACGCGCTGGAGCTGGGCATCCCCTTCTCCGATCCGCTGGCGGACGGCCCAACGATTCAGAACGCCACCCTGCGCGCTTTCGCGTCCGGCACCACTACCGCGCAGTGCTTCGAGATACTTAGCAGCGTGCGTCAGAAATACCCCGATCTGCCCATCGGCCTGCTGATGTACGCCAACCTGGTGTTCACCAACGGTATCGACGCTTTCTATGCGCGCTGCGCCGAAGCGGGCGTGGATTCAGTGCTGGTAGCGGATGTGCCGGTCGAGGAGTCGGCGCCTTTCCGTCAGGCAGCGCTGCGTCACGGCATCGCGCCGATCTTTATCTGTCCGCCCAACGCCAGCGATGAGCTGCTGCGCGAAGTCGCCTCTCACGGCCGCGGCTACACCTATCTGCTGTCGCGCGCAGGCGTGACCGGCGCAGAAAATCGCGCCAGCAGCCTGCCGCTGCAGCGCCTGATCGACAAGCTGCGCGAATATAACGCCGCACCGCCGCTGCAGGGGTTCGGTATTTCCGAACCGGCGCAGGTTAAAGAGGCGATCGGCGCGGGCGCGGTGGGCGCCATCTCCGGCTCGGCTATTGTGAAAATTATCGAGCAGTATCATGCGCAGCCGGAAGAGATGCTGGCGAAGCTGACCGCGTTTGTCAGCAGCCTTAAAGCTGCCACCCGCTGAACATTTCATGCCCTGTCTGCGGATAGGGCATGATTTTTCACTCTTTTTTACATTCCAACGTTGCCGCTTTCATTTTTCCCACCCACACTTGTTTTGCGCCGTTATGGGAACGACGCATCTTGTTTGAGACAGGGAGAGAAGCAATGAAACTGTTTAAAGTCCTTTCAGGCGCACTGGCCGCCGTTGTAGTCGCGCTGACGCTGAGCGCCTGTGCGCCTACCGCAAAGCAGGAAGGCACCGGCGGTTATATTGACGATACGGTGATCACCACTAAAGTCAAAGCAGAACTGTTGAATGACGATCAGCTTAAGTCGCGTGAGATCAACGTCGAAACCTTTAAGGGTCGTGTGCAGCTCAGCGGCTTCGTCAGCTCGCCGCAGATGGCCAGCCATGCGGTAGAAGTGACGCGTACTGTGAAAGGCGTGAAGTCTGTTGTGAACAATATGCAGATTAAATAACGCAGAAAAGCAAAAGGCCGCGAGCGATTCGCGGCCTTTTTTTATCAGAAGCGGTAACCCGCGCCAAAAAAGAAGACCCAAGGGTCGATGCGCGTATCAATATTCTGTTTCTGTCCGTTTGCCTTAAACTTCACTTCCGTATCGATATCCATATACCAGAGCGAGGCGTTCAGCATCCAGTCACGGTTGATCTGGTAGTCAAGGCCGACCTGGCCCGCCACGCCCCATGAATCTTTCACGCTGAGGTCGCTCAGCCCGGCATCACGGCCGGTCTGGTTGAAATCGGCATCGTAAAAAGTGGTGTAGTTAACGCCGACACCGACGTAAGGACGCACTTTGCTGCGGCTGTCGAAGAAATAATATTGCGCCATCAGGGTTGGCGGCAGCTGACGCACCGTCGCCAGCGTACCGGTAGAGGCAAGCCCCACCTTGTGACGGAACGGCGTTGCGGCCAGCAGTTCGACGCCGATATTGTCGGTCGCCATATAGGTAAAGGTCAGGCCGAGCTGGGTATTGTTGCTGACGTCAAAGCCGCCCATACCCAGGACGTCGTCAGAGCCTTCGGTAGGACGAACCGTCGCGCTGCCCGCGCGCATAAAGAAATCACCCGCTTCATGAGCCAGTGCCAGCTGCGGTAAAGCCATTGCCAGTAATAAAGCGCATTTTGTCAGTTTCATGATCGCTCCTTTGCACAAAATAAACGTAGGGAATTATGGTGTGACGTTGTGGGCAACGTTCTAACGCGATTTAACAAAAAATGCACCTAAATCAACTGATATAAAGCGCTTAAAAAACAATGGATTGATTCAGATCAATTTTGGCGGGGAGGACTCAGCTGAAATTTTGCTTGAAGAAATTCATTGGCGTGATTATTTTGATTTTTCCCCGTGTTGATTTTGGTTCGATGCCTCAGGAGTGGCGGGCGATCAAATGAGCGATAATTCCAACCCTTGCATGACCTGCGGCGCCTGCTGCGCCCACTTTCGCGTCTCTTTTTACTGGGCCGAAGCCGATGACGCCGGCGGCGTTGTCCCGACTGAACTCACTGAACCCTTAAGCCTGCTGATGCGCAATATGCGCGGCACCAACGCGCGCGAGCCGCGCTGTGTGGCGCTGCAGGGCGAACCTGGCGGCTGCGTCTCCTGTAGCATCTATGAGCAGCGCCCTTCGCCCTGCCGCGAGTTCGCCATGTCGGGCGAAAACGGCGTTCATAATGAAGCCTGCGATCGCGCCCGCGCTCGCCACGGCCTGCCGCCTCTTTTTCACCCTTCTTTACCTTCCATGACAGAAAGTTATCTCGCTGCGGGTGCCAGCGCCGGGCCAGACCATGTACAATCGCCGGGTTAATCAACCCGGTTCCACCAAGGAGTGTACATGTCTATCACGGCAAGCTCGTTATACCGTGACACAGGAAATTTTTTCCGCCACCAGCTGCTGACCATCGTGCTGATGTCGTTACTGACGGCCTTTATCACGGTCATTCTGGTGCACGCTTTTACCCCGGGCGGCGACCAGCTGGCCCAGCTCCAGCAGGGCGATACCAGCGCCTCTTCGCTGTTTGAACTGGTGCAAAATATGTCGCCGGATCAGCAGCGTATCCTGCTGCGCGCCTCTGCGGCTGGCACCTTCTCGGCGTTGATCGGCAATACGCTGTTGCTGGGTGGCATGCTTTGCCTGATCTCGATGGTTTCTGCCGGACAACGCGTCAGCGCGCTGCGCGCTATCGGCGCCGCTGCGCCGCTGCTGCCTAAGCTGCTGCTGCAGACGTTCTTGATTACCCTGGTGGTGCAGCTGGGCTTTATGGTGGTGATGGTGCCGGGCATTATTCTGGCGATACTGCTGTCGCTCTCGCCGGTTATCCTGGCAAACGAAAAAAGCGGCATTCTGGCCGCGATGCGCGGCAGCTGCCGTCTGGCATGGAAGAACGTTAAGCTGATCGCTCCGGCGATTATTCTCTGGCTGCTGGCGAAAATGGTGCTGCTGTTCGCCTCCTCCTCGCTGACGGCGCTGCCGGATAACGTGCTGGCCGTTGCAATCACCGCTATCGGCAACCTGATCTCCGCGCTAGTGATTATCTATCTTTTCCGGCTTTATATGCTGGTCCGTTAAGCCCGTAGCGCCTCTCCGGGCGCGCGGCTTTTTACTGTGTTAGCTGAACTGGAATGACTATGAAGCAGTTACTCGATTTCCTTCCATTAGTGGTCTTCTTTATTTTCTATAAGCTTTACGACATTTTTGTCGCCTCCGGCGCGCTGATTGTCGCTACCGGCCTTGCGCTGGTGGCGAGCTGGGTGCTCTATCGCAAGCTGGAGAAGATGACTATTTTTACCTTCGCGCTGGTGGCGATATTCGGCACTCTGACGCTGGTTTTCCATAATGATGAATTTATTAAATGGAAAGTGACCGTCATCTACAGCCTGTTCGCGCTGGCGCTGCTCTACAGCCAGTTCTTTATGGCGCAGCCGTTAATCAAAAGCCTGCTGGGTAAAGAGATTAAGCTGCCGGAAATCACCTGGCGCCGCCTTAACGTCGCCTGGGCGCTCTTTTTCCTCGCCTGCGGCCTGGCGAATATTTACGTGGCGTTTTGGTTGCCCGAAGCCTTTTGGGTTAACTTTAAAGTGTTTGGTCTGACCGCGCTCACTCTACTGTTTACCCTGCTTAGCGGACTCTACATCTGGCGACAGATGCCGCAACAAGAAGAAAAATAAACGAGGCCCGGCCAGACCGGGCATGACGGGCGCAGCGCGCCTTCACCTGCATAAGAAGTTGAGCAATGGGCGAAAGACATAAGTTGCCGCAAGGCGAAATGGTTTTGCGTACCCTGGCGATGCCGGCGGACACCAACGCTAATGGCGACATTTTCGGCGGCTGGCTGATGTCGCAGATGGATATGGGCGGCGCTATTCTGGCGAAAGAGATCGCCGAAGGACGCGTCGTCACCGTACGCGTTGACGGCATGTCGTTTCTGAAGCCGGTGGCGGTTGGCGATGTGGTGAGCTGCCACGCGCGCTGTATACGCACCGGCAACAGTTCCATGACCATCAATGTAGAAGTGTGGATCAAGAAGGTCTCTTCCGAACCTATTGGTCAGACCTACTGCGCCACCGAAGCGGTGTTTATCTATGTCGCCGTGGATAGTGAAGGTAAATCGCGCCCGCTGCCGCCGGGACGCGCGAATCTCGAACCGGCGGAGTAAGGCAAAAGCGGTCAGATGACCGCTTTTTTTTATTCGATGCTGGTGCCACCGTTGATCTTGAAGACGATATTCATCTTCAGATTTTTACCGGGACGGCCAGGCTGATAGCGCCACTGCTTCATCGCCTGTTTGACCTCGCGCTCAAACATATTGCGCGGCTGCGCGGAAAGAATAGTGACATTCTCCACCCTGCCGTCATCGCCTACGTCAAACTGCACCTGTACTCGCCCTTCAATGCGCAGCGCCAGCGCGCGCGCGGGATAGCCAGGCTTCGAGACGCTGATCGCCTTCGGCCCTTGCGAGACCGACTGCACAGGCGACGGGTTCGATTTTGGCGCGGTCGTCGGTTTCGTCTGCGTAGCGGGCGCGTCCTGATTAAATGGATTCTCCTGCGGCTTCGCCTCCTGACGCGGTTTTACCTCGCGCTTGTGCTCAACTTTAGGTTTGGGCTTAGGTTTGGGCTTCGGCTTAGGCTGCGGCACAGGAATCGGCACCGGCTCGGCCTTAGGCGGTTCCGGTACCGGCTGAGGTTCCGGCTCCGGCTCAGGCTGGGGTTCCGGCTCTGCCTGCGGCTGCTTTACCACAGGCGCGGGTTCAGGCTGCACTTCCGGCGCGACCAGGCTGACGCTGATCGGCTGCGATTCCTTGGGTACGTTGATAACCTGGTGAAACGAGGCATAGAGAATGCCGGCAATTACTGCACCGTGCAGGACAACAGAGAGCAGCACAGAAACAGGCGTACGTTTTTGAATGGGCATTGTCAACGTGGTCATAGCGGTCGCAGTCAAAGAATGAAGCAACGATTTTAAATGCAAATAGCAATCAGTTTCAATAACTGCTGAAAAATGGACAGATATTGCCGTTTTTTAAACTAACCTGCTCCGCCTCATACATTACACCATCTTTCATTTGCACTCTTATTTACGATCCCTTACCGTGTTGCGAAAATATGATGAGCCAATGGGGGCTTTCAAGTGCTGTACATCATCTACGCCGAAGATAACGCTGATTCTCTGGAAAAACGCACCTCGGTGCGCCCTGCCCATCTGGCGCGCCTGCAGCTGCTGCAGGATGAAGGCCGTCTGATCGTTGCCGGGCCAATGCCGGCCGTCGACAGCAACGATCCGGGCGTCGCAGGTTTTACCGGCTCAGCTATCATCGCGGAGTTCAGCTCGCTGGAAGCCGCGCAGGCCTGGGCGGAGGCCGATCCCTATATCGCGGCTGGCGTCTATAAAAACGTCTCGGTAAAACCGTTCAAACGCGTTTTCTGACAGTTCGCCTGGTTCTGTCCTGATGGCTTCCGCGTCCGCGCCGAAGCCATTTTTATTTCTCTAACGGAGTCACCGCTATGCAATGGCTGGTTATTGCGCTGCTGGCGCTGGTCCTGGTTCTGATTGCCTGTGCGCTGCTGCTCTGGCGTCGTCACGGCTGG